>JAEWQH010000116.1 GCA_023399275.1 Bacillota bacterium | reverse complement strand
GCTATACGTCGAAAACAAATGCGACTGCATCGTCGGCTTTGGCGGCGGCTCCGCAATCGACTGCGCAAAGGCCGCAGGCGCGCGGATCGCCAGACCGGAGCGGAGCATCTCGCAGATGGGCGGCACGCTGCGCGTACGCAAAAAACTGCCGCCGCTCTTCGTCGTGCCGACCACGGCGGGCAGCGGCACCGAGACGACCGTAGCCGCCGTGGTGACCGACCGCGCGGCGCAGCGCAAGTATGCCATTCAGGATCCGGCGCTCATACCGCTCTGTGCGGTGCTCGATCCGGAGCTGACCGTCAGCCTGCCACCGCACACGACGAGCGCAACCGGTATGGACGCGCTGACGCACGCAGTGGAGTCGTATACCAACCTTTTTGCGCCAAAGAGCGCAAGGGAAGACGCGGTCGAAGCCGTTCGGCTCATCTTCGCCAACCTCGAAAAAGCCTATCGGGATGGCGGCGATCTCGACGCGCGCCGAAATATGCAGCTCGCCGCGTTTGATGCCGGCGCAGCGTTTACCCGCGCATTCGTGGGCTATGTTCACTGTGTCGCACATGCGCTCGGCGGCCTCTACGGCACGCCGCACGGGCTCGCCAACGCGGTGATTCTCCCCTGCGTTTTGGAGCGCTACGGCGCGCCCGTATACGGCAAGCTTGCGCGCCTTGCGCAAGCCGCCGGCCTCGGCGGCATCAGCGACGCGGAGAAGGCGGCGGCGTTCATCGCCGAGATCCGCCGTATGAACGAGCGCATGGGCATCCCCGCAAAATTCGACTTCATTTTGGAGAAGGACATACCGCTGATCATCCGCCGGGCGATGAAGGAGGCAAACCCGCTCTATCCCGTGCCTGTGCTCTGGCGCGAGCCGGATTTTCGGGGGCTGATCGACGACCTTCGCGCATAACACGAGGCACGCAAAGCAGGGCTGTTCTGAATCGAACAGCCCTGCTTTTATCTGTTGAAAGGTGCCGGCGCTAAAACCGCATCAGCGGCGCTCCGGCCAGATTGAGCACCAGCGCGGTGACGCCGCACAGCGGCAGAAAGAGCACCGTGGCGAGCATCATCAGCAGCTCGTAGAAGACGTTGCTGCGCGGATCCGCCTTGCCGCGAAAACGCATCCCGAGCGAACCTGCCGGAATGCCGACGGCGTTACCCATCATGATCATGCGGGTCGCGGCGAGGATGCCCTGCGCACCTGCTTCGCCGTACTCCTCTATGACGCGCTTCCAGCCTTCGCGCGTAGGCCTGCCCCGCAGGTCCGCATAGTGCTGCGCAAAAAGCACGCCGGGGAGCTGCTCCTTCGGCACATCCGCAAGGCTGCCGCCAAGCATGGCGCGGATCTCTTCCTCACCAAAGCCCTCCTCCAGCGCAGCTTTCGTATGATAATACGAACACATCGCGCAACCGTTGACCTCGGTCACCGCGAGCATGATGCGCTCCAGAAACGACGGATCCATCTCCCCTTCCGCCTTTGCCTTTCGCAGCAGCGGCATCGAGCGAAACGCCAGCGTCATGATGCGATAGAACTCGATGACCGAGAAAAGCTTCCTGCCGGATGTTTGCATGCTCTGCTCCTTGTCCTGTCTATGCGCCGTTTCTCCGCCGCACGGTCGGCTATCGCGTGGTTTCGGCGTTTTGTTCCGACTGCTTTCGGTGCTTCAGCGCAGCAGCGACGAACCCTTTGAAGAGCGGATGCGCACGATTCGGGCGGCTCTTGAACTCGGGATGGAACTGTACGCCGATGTAAAACGGGTGATCGCGCAGCTCCACGGTCTCTACGATGCGCCCGTCCGGCGATACGCCGGAGAGCACGAGCCCGGCCTCGGAGAGGCGCTCGCGGTAATCGTTGTTGAACTCATAGCGGTGGCGATGGCGCTCATGGATCAGCGGCTGGGCATAGCACTGCTCCAGCAGGGAGCCATGCAGCACCTTGCACGGGTAGCTGCCGAGGCGCATCGTGCCGCCTTTGTTGATCGTTGCATACTGGTCCGGCATGAAGTCAATGACCTTATGCGGGCTGTTTTCGTCAAACTCGCCGCTGTTCGCGCCAAAGAGCCCCGCCGCGTTTCGCGCAAACTCGATGACCGCTATCTGCATGCCGAGACAAAGGCCGAGATATGGGATATGGTTTTCGCGCGCGTACTTCGCGGTCTGGATCATGCCCTCGACCCCGCGCACGCCGAAGCCGCCCGGCAGCACGATGCCGTCCAGCCCGGAGAGCTTTTCTGCAACGTTTTTTGCGTCTATGGCCTCCGAATCGATCCATTCGATCTCAACCACCGCGCTGTTTTCATAGCCCGCGTGGCGCATCGCCTCCGCGACGGAGAGGTATGCGTCGTGCAGCTTGACATATTTGCCGACAAGCCCGATCCGAACGTGCTCCTTGCTGCCGCGCACGCGTTCGAGCATCTCATTCCACTCCTTGAGGTTTGGCTGCGGCAGATCGAGCTGCAGCTCACGGCAAACGACGGCGGAGAAGTTGTTGCGCTCGAGCATGACCGGCGCTTCATAAAGCGTCTCCACAGTGAGGTTTTCGATGACGCAGTCCGGCTTGACATTACAAAACAAGCCGATCTTGCGCTTGATGCTCTCGTCCACCGGCCGGTCGACGCGCATGACGATGACGTCCGGCGTGATGCCGGAAGACTGCAGCTCCTTGACGGAATGCTGCGTCGGCTTGGATTTGTGCTCGTCCGAACCAGAGAGGTACGGCACCAGCGTTACGTGGATATACAGGCAGTTCCCCGGCCCTACCTCGTGGCCGACCTGGCGGATCGCCTCCAGAAACGGCTGGCTTTCGATATCGCCGATGGTGCCGCCGATCTCGGTGATGACCACGTCCGCGTGCGTCGTATCCGCCACGCTGTAGATGAAGCGCTTGATCTCGTTGGTCACGTGCGGGATGACCTGCACCGTCTCGCCCAGATACGCACCCGCGCGCTCGTTGGTCAGGATGTTCCAGTATACCTTGCCTTGCGTCAGGTTGGAGAAGCGGTTTAGGTCCTCGTCGATGAATCGTTCATAGTGGCCGAGGTCGAGGTCGGTTTCCGCGCCGTCTTCGGTGACAAACACCTCGCCGTGCTGAAAGGGGCTCATCGTGCCCGGATCGACGTTGATATACGGATCCAGCTTCTGCGCGGCCACCTTCAACCCGCGCGCCTTGAGCAGCCGCCCCAGCGAAGCTGCCGTAATCCCTTTGCCCAACCCTGAAACGACACCGCCGGTTACAAAAATATACTTTGCCATACATCCTCCTCCGTGTCTCATCTGACTCTATCGCTATTTTATGATTGCTTTCTGGACTGCTTGTTTTCAAAGCACATGCCCGTCCCGCCCGCAACCGCGGCCGGGCAAAAGAACCGATACCGATTCGCTACAACAAAATTCACGCCCCTTTAGAGGGGCGTGAAACAGGCGGCTATTCCACCGTTACGCTTTTTGCAAGATTGCGCGGCTGATCCACCGAGCAGCCTTTCTGCACCGCGAGGTAGTATGCAAGCAACTGCATGGGCACGATCGCGCACAGCGGCGCGAGCGTCTCGTCCATGCGCTCGATCTGCCACTGCTCGTGCGAATGGTCCTTCGCGCCTTCCCACGCGCCGTTTGTCACGGCCAGCACGCGCGCGCCGCGCACGCGCACCTCCTCCATATTGCTCGCAACCTTGGCCTGCAACTCCGGCTGCGTCGCGAGGGCGACGACGAGCGAGCCCTCCTCGATCAGCGCGATGGTGCCGTGCTTGAGCTCGCCCGCGGCATATGCCTCGGAATGGATATAGGATATCTCCTTGAGCTTGAGCGCAGCCTCCATGGCAAGCGCAAAGTCAAGCCCCCGGCCGATGAAGAACACGTGCTTCACCGCAAACGAGCGGCTGGCAAAAAACTGAATCCGCTCCTTGTGGTCCAGCACTTTTTGCATGGCGGCAGGCACGCGGCTCATCTCCTCGAGCCGGCGCGTTACCTGCCGTGCCGTCATCTCGCCCCGCTTCTGCGCAAGATCCAGCGCGCAAAGATACAGCACGATGATCTGCGTAAGATACGACTTTGTCGCGGCTACGGCGATCTCCGGCCCGGCGTAGGTATACATCACATGCCCGGCCTCGCGCGAGATCGTGCTGCCGGTAACGTTGCAGAGCGCCATCGTGTCGCAGCCAAGCTCCTTTGCGCGCCGGAGCGCGGCGATGGTATCCGCCGTCTCGCCAGACTGGCTGATGACCAGAAACGCCTCTCCCGGGTCGATGAGCATGTCTCCATAGCGGTACTCGCTGGCGATATCCACATCCACGCGGAGCTTCGCCATGCGCTCGATGAATTTCTTTCCGAGCATACCGGCGTGATACGCTGTTCCGCAGCTGACGATGGTGATGCGCCCGAGCTGCTTTGCACGCGCTTCGTCCCACGGGAAACGATCGGACTTGAGCGTAAAATCCTTTGATACGTATTGATCGAAGGTCTTGCGAAACGCCTCCGGCTCCTCGCAAATCTCCTTCATCATAAAGTGCTCGTAGTTGCCCTTCTTTGCAGACTCGACATCCCAGTCCACATGCAACGGCATCTTCTCGATCGCCGTACCGAACTCGTCGTAATACTCGATGCCGCTCTTGCGCAGGATTGCGATCTGGCGATCCTGCATAAAGCAGACGTCCCGCGTGTATTCGAGGATCGCCGGGATGTCCGAAGCGACGACGCTTTCGTTATCGCCATGTCCGAGTACCATCGGGCTGTCCTTGCAGGTGCAGTAGATCGTCTCCGGGTCGTCCGCGAAGAGGATCGCCAGCGCAAACGAGCCTTCGAGCATGGCAACCGCCTGCTTAAGCGCGGTAAACGGATTCCCCCGGTAATAGTAGCCAAGCAGCTGCGCGACGACCTCCGTATCCGTCTGCGAGACGAATACACAGCCGTTTTTCTCGAGCATGCTCTTGATGTGCTGATAGTTTTCAATGATGCCGTTGTGTACGATGGCAAGCGTCTTTCTCGTGTCGGTATGCGGATGCGCGTTGATGTCCGACGGCTCGCCGTGCGTCGCCCAGCGGGTGTGGCCGATGCCGCTCTTTCCGCAGACGGGGGACTTCTCCAGCAGACTGGTCAGGTTCTCAATCTTTCCTTTGGCCTTGCGCAGCGTCAGCTCGCCGCCTTCCCAAATGGCGACGCCGGCAGAGTCATATCCGCGGTAGGCGAGCGAAGCCAGCCCGTTCATAAGGATGGGTACGCAATTCTGATCGCCTGTGTATCCAACGATTCCACACATGAAACAGGATTTCCCCCCTTTGCCAAAAATGCAGCGTCCGATAATAAGCCGCCAACCGCCCACCCATTATCGGACGCAAAATCCTTTGGCTATTATACAAAACCCCCTGCCCAGCGTCAAGCAAATTTTACGCGGGGCGGCCACAACTTCTTGCACCGCCCCGTATTGTCGGATACATAATATTGGGCTGCTTCCCCGGCCGAAGACAAGGGAAGCACGAAATCACGCCTTGTCGAAGAAGCGCTCGCCGTAGCCGTAGTGCTCAAAGACATAATCGATGTCCTTGTCGCCCCGGCCGGAGAGGTTGACGAGAACGGAACCGCGGCTGTTTTCGCGGGCATATCGTATGGCGTACGCCAGCGCATGCGCGCTCTCGATGGCGGGGATGATGCCCTCGTAGCGGCTGAGGAAGAAAAACGCCTCCATGGCCTCCTCATCCGTCACGCTGGTGTACTGCACGCGGCCTACGTCGTGCATAAACGCATGCTCCGGCCCGACGGAGGGATAATCCAGCCCGCTGGCGATGCTGTAGACCGGCAGCGCCTCGCCCGCTTCATCCTGCAGCAACAGGCTTTCGAAGCCGTGCAGCACGCCCTTTTTGCCGAAGGTGATCGAGGCCGCGTTGTCGCCAACGCCGGCGCCGCGCCCCATCGGCTCCACGCCGACGATCTCCACCGGCTCCTCATAAAACGGGGTGAACATGCCCGCGGCGTTGGAGCCGCCGCCGACGCAGGCGCAGACCACATCCGGCAGCAGGCCGGTCATCTCGAGAAACTGCTCTTTGGCCTCGATGCCGACGACCATCTGAAAATCGCGCACCATCTTCGGGAAGGGATGCGGCCCCACGGCCGAACCGATGCAGTAGATCGCGTCTTCATACTCGTTGAGATACGCCGTAAACGCCGCGTCCACGGCCTCCTTGAGCGTTTTGAGTCCGTGCGAAGCGGGAATGACGCGCGCGCCGAGCATCTTCATGCGGGTGACGTTCGGCGCCTGCTTGGCGATGTCCACGTCGCCCATGTAGATGTCGCACTCCAGCCCAAAATACGCCGCCGCGGTTGCGAGCGCGACACCGTGCTGCCCCGCGCCGGTTTCTGCGATGAGCTTTTTTTTGCCGAGAAATTTCGCCAGCAGGCCCTCACCCATGCAGTGGTTGAGCTTGTGCGCGCCGGTGTGGTTGAGGTCCTCGCGCTTGAGGTAGATCTGCGCCTTGCCCAGCTTGCGGCTGAGCCGCTCCGCGTGATACACCGGCGTCGGGCGGCCTTGAAATTCCTTGCGGATGCGGCGCAGTTCGCTGATGAACTGCGCGCTGTGGCAGATCGTCTCGTAGGCGTCGTCGATCTCTTTGAAGACCGGCACCAGCTGCGGCGGCAGGTAGGAGCCGCCGTATTCGCCGAAACGGCCGTTTTCGTCGGGGTAGAGCTTGACGTAGTTCGTGAAGTCTTTGTAGGTCATCATTGTGTTTTTTCCTCGCCCGCCGTTGGCCGCGGACTTTCATCCTTTCTCAAAATCTGAATCATATTGTTGTTTTGCGGCAAACAAAAACGCCCCGCTTCGGCAAGAATGCCGAAACAAGGACGATGCTCTCGCGGTGCCACCTTGTTTCCCGGCGGTAGGCCGGGCTCTTTGCGGAAATGCCAACACATTCCCCGTGATATAACGGTCACGGCCCGTCGCAGGATACTGACCCCTTCCCCTGCGCGCTCTGCGGTCCATTTGAACGATCGTTTCCTGCGGGGCTTGCACCGATGCCCTGCTCTCTGGGAGGTCGTTTTCGTCCGTTATCTCCGCTTCACAGCTTATGGCGGCATTATATAAGACGCCATTCTCTCCGTCAAGTACTTTTTTTTGCTACGGTTCTGTCACGGACGACGCGCGACGGTTGTCATATATGTCAAATCGATGAATTGCGGCGCAAACGGTTGAAGTCAAGTGTATTATGTGCCATAATACACTTGATGAATACCAAGACACCCGCCCGCGCGCTTTGCCGCGGACGCCGGAACCGGAGCCGCGCAGCTTTGCGAAAGGGTCCAGCCATGAAAAGAGCACTTTGGATCGCCCTGTTTGCGATCATGATCGCAGCCCTCTCCGGCTGCCGCAAGGAACCGGAGATCACCTTTGTGGATACCCTGCCCTGCGACCAGGCGGGCGGGTACACTTGGGTTGCGCGCGCAAGCGCAAGCGACACGGGCAAGGTCAGCCTTTCCCAAAACTATCGGGACGACGAAACCTATACGCTCCTCGGTGCAAGCGGCGTGCTCGAGAATTCGTTTGCCGGCGTGGAGCCCGGCGTCGCCACCGTGCGGCTCTACTATGTGCCCGCCGAGGGGTGGGACGGCTTCAACAGCAGCGCGGAAGGCACCGCCTACTATGAGTTCCTCGTCTACGATGATCTGACCGTCAGCCTGCTGTACTCCGAAATCGAGCTTCCGGACGAGTTCTAGGGCTTTCTTTCCAAAATATCGCGGCGCCCCGTGCATGCGGGGCGCCGCTTGTTACGCTGGCTGTCAGCGCACGAACAGTCCATTTTCATTTTTATCAATGATCAGCGTCGTATCCGGCGCCACATCGTCGGCGATGATCTTGCGTGCCAGCAGCGTCTCCACCTTGCTCTGCAGATACCGTTTGAGCGGCCGCGCGCCGTAGAGCGGATCGCTGCCCTCGTCCACGATGTATTCCTTCGCCGCGTCGGTAACGCTCACCTTGAGCTGCCGCGCAGTGAGGCGCTTGCCGAGGTCGGCGATGAGCAGGTCTACGATCTGCTTGAGGTCCGCCTTGGTCAGCGGGCGGTAGAACACGATCTCATCCAAGCGGTTGAGAAACTCCGGACGGAATGATTGCTTGAGCATCTGCATTACCAGATCCCTCGCGCTGTCGGTGATGCAGCCGTCGTGGTCGATGCCCTCCAGGATCACATCCGAGCCGAGGTTGCTGGTGAGAATCAGTATGGCGTTTTTGAAGTCCACCGTCCTGCCCTGTCCGTCCGTGATGCGCCCGTCGTCGAGCACCTGCAGCAGCACGTTGAGCACATCCGGGTGCGCTTTCTCCACCTCGTCGAACAGCACGACGGCATAGGGCTTTCTGCGCACGGCTTCGGTCAGCTGGCCGCCCTCGTCGTACCCCACGTATCCCGGAGGCGCTCCGATGAGCCGGCTGACGCTGAATTTCTCCATGTACTCGGACATATCGACCCGCACCATGCTCTTCTCGTCGTCGAAGAGCGCCTGGGCGAGCGCCTTGGCCAGCTCGGTCTTGCCCACGCCGGTGGGGCCGAGGAAGAGGAACGATCCGATCGGCCGGTTCGGATCCTGAATCCCCGCGCGCGAACGCAGTATGGCGTCGCTGACGCGGTCCACCGCCTCGTCCTGCCCAATCACGCGCTGATGCAAAATCTCCGGCAGGCGCAGCAGCTTTTCGCGCTCACCCTCCATCAATCGCGAAACGGGGATGCCTGTCCAGCGCGCGACGATGCGCGCGATCTCCTCCTCGCTCACGCGGTCGTGCAGATATGTCGCCTCGTGCGAACCGGTCTCGGCGAGCTTCTCCTCGCGCTCCAGATCCGCCGTCAACTGCGGCAGCTTGCCATACTTCAGCTCTGCCGCCTTGTTGAGGTCGTAGGCGCTCTCCGCGCGCGCAATCTCCGCGTTGACACGCTCGATTTCCTCGCGCAGTTGCTGCACCTTGCCGATGGCGGATTTCTCATTTTCCCACTTGGCCTTCATCTCGTTGAAGTCCGCGCGCAGCTCCGCCAGCTCACGCTGAATTTCCTCAAGGTGCTCATGGCTGAGCTTATCCGTCTCCTTTTTGAGCGCGGCTTCTTCGATCTCAAGCTGCATGATCTTGCGGCTGGCTGCGTCGAGCTCCGTCGGCATGCTGTCCAGCTCGGTCTTGATCAGCGCGCAGGCCTCGTCCACAAGGTCGATCGCCTTGTCCGGCAGGAAGCGGTCGGAGATATAGCGGTGTGACAGCGTCGCGGCAGCGATGAGCGCCGCATCCTGGATCTTGACGCCGTGAAACACCTCATAGCGCTCCTTGAGCCCGCGCAGGATCGAAATCGTGTCCTCCACCGTCGGCTCCTCGACCAGCACCGGCTGAAAGCGCCGCTCCAGCGCCGCATCCTTCTCGATATACTGGCGGTATTCGTCCAGCGTAGTCGCGCCGATGCAGTGCAGCTCGCCGCGCGCGAGCATGGGCTTGAGCAGGTTGCCCGCGTCCATCGCGCCCTCGGTCTTGCCCGCACCCACGATGTTGTGCAGCTCGTCGATGAAGAGGATGATCCGCCCGTCGCTGTCCTTCACCTCGTTGAGCACGGCCTTGAGCCGCTCCTCAAATTCGCCGCGGAATTTCGCGCCCGCGACCAGCGCGCCCATATCGAGCGCGAAGACCTTGCGGTCCTTGAGGTTATCCGGCACGTCGCCGCGCACGATGCGCAGCGCCAGCCCCTCCGCAATGGCGGTCTTGCCGACACCCGGCTCGCCGATGAGCACAGGGTTGTTCTTCGTCTTGCGCGAAAGGATGCGAATCACGCTGCGGATCTCGTCGTCTCGGCCGATCACGGGATCGAGCTTCTGGTTGCGCGCCAGCTCCACCAGATCCTGGCCGTATTTTGCGAGCACGTCGTAGGTGCCCTCGGGGTTGTCGGAGTTCACCGTGCGGTTACCGCGGACGACCTTGAGCTGCTCCGAAAATGCCTTTTCATCTACATTGTTCCGCGCATAGAGCTTCTTCAGCGCGTCATTTGCCTTCTTGAGCAGGCCGAGAAACAGGTGCTCGACCGAGATGTACTGGTCGCCCATATCCTTGGCGCGCTTCTCCGCTTCGTTGAGCGCGGCATTGAGATCCTGAGAAACATAGATCTGCTCGGACCCGGAGCCGGTGTTGTAGGTCGGCAGGGCGTTTACCTCACGCTCCGCATCCGTGCGGATGCGCGCGAGATCCACCCCCGTCGCGCTGAGAATGCTACCGATCAGCCCGTCCGGCTGGGAAAGAAGCGCAAATAGCAGGTGCGCCTGCGCCACCTCCGTATTCTTTCTTTCGCTTGCAAGCTGCTGCGCCGCCTGCACGGCCTCGATGCTTTTTTGCGTTAACTGATTGACGTTCATAACGCCACCCCCTGTTACAAGATCATCCCGCCGCCGCGGATGTAGTTGACGTAGAGCCGCTCCACGCCCGTCATCGCCGCCGCGGGGTCATGAATGTTTTGAAAATACCGCTTGAGCGCGGAATCCAGCAGATTGATATACGCGGCGATCCCTTCACCGATCTGCTCGTTGCTCGGGTTTCCTTCGTCCGAAAGGCGGAGCTTCCTGAGATACCGCCCGTCCTCCATGGCGCACTCGACGCGCCCGATATAGGAGGTTTCGATCCGCGTCCAGAGCTTAAAAAACTGGAGCATCGCAAGCACGAGCGCGCTGTTTTGGCTGCGCACCGAAACGCGCAGCTCGCCCAGCAGCGGGCGCATATTCTTGTAAAGCTCCACGCTGTAGCGCACGCTGGGGTTATACTTGTAGTCCAGCGCGCTGCGCAGGGAAAACATCGAGTCCGACGGTTGAAGCTGCGGCTCCAGCACACTGCCGATGAGCATGTGTTCGATGGCGGAAAACACCTCGCGCATGCGTTTCTCGGGCGTTGTGTAGCGCACGCAGTCGGCAAGAATCTGATTGATCATCGCCGAGCGGCTCGCGCCCGCCTCATACGCCATGCGGTCGATCTCCTGTATGATTTCGTCCGATAGAACGAGCGAATATACGCTTTTGTTCATCCAAATCACCTCTCGGTCTATTCGATTTTATTATAGCAACTCCTCTATCTTTTGCAAGCGTTGTTAATAATATTACTAACGATTTTGCATTTTCTTCACGTTTTCAATATACTGAATTCGCAATGCCAGAATCGGAGGCGCGAACGCATGCAATACGACTTTGACGAAATCATCGACCGTGCGGACACGGACAGCATCAAGCTCGAGGCGGGCGCGAAGATCAACCCAGACCTGCCTCGGGAATCGATCCCACTTTGGGTGGCGGATATGGACTTCGCCTGCGCGCCGCAGATACTGGACGCCATGCAGGGCAGGCTCGGGCGCCGCATCCTCGGCTACACGGACCTGAGCGACACATGCCGGCAAAGCGCCTGCCGCTGGATGGAGCGGCGCTATCGCTGGAGCGTTTCGCCGGAGCAGATCGTCTTTTCCGCCGGGATCGTCAGCGCGCTGTATGCCGCCGTTGCGCGGCTGACCGCCCCGGGCGACGAGATATGCTTCCTCACGCCGGCGTACCGCCCGTTTGACGATGCGGTAAAAAAGCAGGGGCGCACTGCAGTGTATTCGCGCATGGAAAAGCGAAACGGATTTTGGCAGATCGACTTTGACGACCTCGCGCAAAAGCTGCGGCGGCCGGGCTGCAAGCTGTTTTTTCACTGTAATCCGCATAATCCCACCGGCCGCGTGTTCACCGAGGCGGAGCTGCGCCGCGTCGGCGAGCTGTGCTTTGAAAGCGGTGTCTTCGTCGCAAGTGACGAAATCCACGCGGATCTGACGCGCGGCGGCGTCACGCATATCCCGCTGGCAAAGCTCTTCCCCGAGGAGAGGCACATCCTGACCTGCACCAGCCCGAGCAAGAGCTTTAACCTCGCGGGAAACAACCACGCGCATCTGTTTATACCGGATGCCGCGCTGCGCCGCGATTGGGTCAAAAACCACTACAACGGGCACCCGAGCGCGCTTTCCGGCGTGGCGGCAATCGCGGCTTACGATCGCTGCGAGGAGTGGCTCGACGAACTGCGCGCATATCTTGACGGAAGCTTCGCCATGATGAAGCAACTGCTCGACCAGCGCCTGCCCGACGCTGTGTTCTCCATCCCGCAGGGCACGTATCTCGCCTGGGTCGATCTTCGCGCATACGGCGCAAGCGAGCGCGAACTCAAGCGGCGCGTGTCCAAAGCAGGCGTGTTCGTGCAGTTTGGCGAGGATTTTGTGGACAACGCGGATCACTTTATGCGCGTCAACCTCGCAAGCCCGCGCTGCGTTGTGCGCGAGGGGCTCGAGCGCATCTGCCGCGCGCTGGCGTAGGCACGACGAAACCCGCAAAGAGAAGCCGGACGGAGTTTTCCGCCCGGCTTTTGCTATCCGATGTATGCCCTGTCTACATAAGGGCTGGTGTATGCCCGAAGCAGCGCGCCATAGTCCGGCGTAAACGCCAGCACATCGCCGACGCGATGTGTGCCCGCGCGCGTGAGATCCACGATCAGATGGTCCGAACTCGCGCCGATGATCTTGATGCCGCTCTCGCAAGGAGTAAGCCCGTCCGCCACCGTATCCTGCCGGCCGATCTTGCAGATGCCGCGGATCTGCTCGCCGAGGCTTTCAAACATCGGCCGCTCGCCAAAGGCGTTTACGCCGCTCTCTCCGATCGGGACGGACGGCTTTCGCTGCACCTCGATGAGCCGGGTCGTGAGCGTAAACGCGTCGCCAAAAAGTCCGTTCATCACGCGGCAGGCGGCGGTGTCGTTGCCTAGCAGGATCGACTCGCCGAGGCGCAGATGGTTGACCCCCTTTGGCACCAGCCCCCGCCGAAGCAAGCCAAGCGTGCTGGAGTTGCCGCCGGAGACGATCGGAAGCGGTAAGCCGGTGTGCTCCCGCAGCGCAGCCGCGATGCCGCAGAGTTCGCCGAGGTTGCTCTCATCCGGGATGATCGCGCCGTAGCAGGTGAGGTTGGTGCCGACGCCGGCCAACTCGACGCCCTCCTCCGCCCTCGCCGCATCCGCCGCGCGAAAGATCGCCGGCCGATCGAGAAACAGCAGCCCCTCGCGCAGGTCGCCCAGGTCGATCATCAGCAGGATACGGTGTGTCTTTTTCGCCGCGCGCGCGGCCTTTCCCAGCGCGCGGATCGCGTCAATCTCCGAAACGAGGCTGATATCGGCCAGCCGCACGGCCTCCCGCGCCTCCTCCGGCGCGGGCGCGCGCAGCAGCAGCTTCGGCTTTCGTGTGTTGAGTTGCGCGAGGTTCTCGGTTCGCGCATCTGCAAGCATGGCCGCCCCGCTCTCTTCCAATACGCGCACGATGCGCTCGTCCGCGCAGACGGCCTTCGTCACGGCGGCAATCGACACGCCGTATTCGCCGCAGAGGGTGCAGAGCGCGTCGATATTGTGCCGGATCTTCGTCAGATCCGCCGTGATGCGCGGATAGCTCGCCATAGGTCACCTCAAAACAACCGGGTCAAGCAAAGCGCAACATGCGCAAAAGCAGCGCCCTTGCCGCCTGCGGATCCGTCTTTGCCAGCACGCCAAGCGGCGCCATGATGTAGCTTTCGTCCAGCGCCAGCCGCATGGCGCCGGGCTTTGGATAAAGCATCGCTCCGCCTGCGTTGCAGTCTGCAATCTGCCGCAGAATACGCTCCCGCTCCGGCAGCCGCGCCAGCGCCCCGCCGGTTCCCACGAGCGTCTTCACCTGCGAAAGATCCTTGCCCTCGGCCGCAGCCGCGCGCCCCTGCGGGGTGTAGTAGTGCCGCAGCCGCCCCGCGTGCCGAGCGAGCGCGACCTGCCCCGCCGCAAGGCAGAGGCGCGACGTCAGCGCAAGCTGCTCCGCGGTAGCGGGGATGGCGCGGTATTCACGCATCACAGCGGCCACATCCAGCCCCAGCTCGCGCGCGAGCTTTTCCGCACCGATCTGCTCCACGAGATGGGATGCGTTGACAAACAGCCCGAGGTCTCCCTCGACCGTGCGCTTGTTGAAGGGCTCCGGCGCGGTGAGCAGCCGCGCAATCTCTTCCGAGCCGCAGGTTACGGAGTGCACGTCCGTCGTCGCCCCGCCGACGTCGAGCACGCACAGGTCGCCGATCTCCTCATACAGCAGCATGGCGGCCTCCATCACGGCGCCGGGCGTCGGCAGAATCGCGCCCGTAACCAGATCGCGGATGCGCTCCATTCCGGGCGCCGAGACGATGTGCTTCTCAAACGCCGCATGGATCACGCTCCGCACGGGCTCGATATTCAGCGTATCCAGGCGCGGGTAGACATTCTCGGCAAGATACACGGGAATGCTTGCCCGATCAAATATCGCCTGAATCGCGCTTTGATTTTGGGCGTTTCCCGCGTAGAGCACCGGCGCGCCCGCCCCTTCTTCCGCGATGCGCCGCGCATTGTAGAGCGCGCTCTCGCGCTCTCCGCCGTCCGTGCCGCCCGCAAGCAGGATAAGGTTGGGACGGATCGCACGCTGTTCGGCGAGGTCGTCCTGCGTAAGCCTGCCCGCCGTGGTTTGGCGCACGATCGCGCCCGCGCCGAGCGCCGCGGCGCGCGCGGCGGCAACCGTCATGTCATAGACCAGCCCATGGACGCACATCTTCAGTCCGCCTGCCGCGCTGGACGAAGCGAGCAGCGCGCCGTAGTCTAGCGTGCCTGTGCCGAGATTTGCTTTCAGCGCATCGATGGCGCAGTGCAGCCCCGTGCACACGTCCCCCTCCGCCACCGTGGTCGCGGCCTGCCCCTGCCCGAGCAGGCGCGGCGATATGCCGAGCGCAAACGCGCTGACCAGCGTTGTCGTGGAGCCAATCTCGGCGATGAGCACATCCGCAAGCATATCAGTCCTCTGCGCGGCGCTCGCGCTCTTTGACCAAAAACGTCGCGACCTGGTTGCCGTGCGTTCCCCTGCCAAAGCCTGCGTCCGCGCCCGCTTCCTTCGCCTTGTCCCCTTCCACCTGCGTGCCGCCCGCGGCAAAGATGAGCGCGTTGCGCACGCCCATCTCCCGCGCGATCCGGTCGATGCGGGCGATGTTTTTATAGTGGATATCGTCGTGAGAAATGATCACGGAGGCGAGCATTGCGTCCGCATTGAGTTCGATCGCGGCGCCCACAAGCTTTTCCGGCGGAACAGATGTGCCTAAGTAGTGCACCTCGATGCCGTATTGTTCGATGCCGCCGTGCTTGATGTCTATGATCTCCCGCAGTCCCACCGAATGTTCATCCTCCCCGATGGTACCGCAGACGACGCGCATCGGCCGCCGCGCAATCGCCGCGCGCAGTTCGTCGTCCCCCAGCACATCCGGCTCCGGCGGAATCGTCAGCGAAGCGATGTCGATATCAAAATCGACCTTCCCCTTGAGCTCGATGCGCGTACCCTCCGCCCTATGCAGCACTTCGCGTGAGATCACGGCAATGACCTTCAGCCCCATCCGCCGTG
>JAEWQH010000117.1 GCA_023399275.1 Bacillota bacterium | reverse complement strand
CCGCCCATGCCGCCCATGCCGCCGCCGTTGCTCCAGCCACCCATGCCGCCGGAGCCGGAGCCGGAGCTGGTTACCATCCCGGAGAGGGTGATGCTCGCCTGCTCGGTGCCGCCGCTGAGCGCGCCGTCTGCAACGCTGCCGCCGCTATAGAGCGTGTAGGTCTGCCCCTGCGTTAACCCGGGCGCGCTGAGAACCACGGATTGATACGCCTTTTCCGGCGCGTATGTGACGATCACGCCGCCGCTTGCATCCGTCAGGGTGATTCGCGTTCCGGCGGACTGGGCAGAGGCATACGTGTAGGTGACGGAGGCTTGCGACGAGCTCGAATCAAACCCCTGCGCCATGCCGGACGAACCTGCCGCGATGATGACGCCGCCCGAGATGGTGATGCTTGCGCCCGCATCCAGTGCGCCGTTTGCGGAGCTGGTTGGCCCCGAGATATACACGCTGCCGCCCGTGATGGTCAGGGAGCCGTTGCTGTCGATGCCGTCGCCATCCGCGCGGATGGTCACCATCCCGCCGGAGATGAGGACGGACTTGCTTGTGTCCGCCGCGAAGGAGTCTGTGCGCCGCCCGGTCTGCGCGGCCGCTTCATCTGAGCCGCCTGCCGCATTGAGGCCGTCGTCCGATGCGGTGATGTCCACCGTGCCGCCCGAGATGGTGATGGTGCCTGCCTCGATGCCCTCGTAGCTTTCGGCAATGCTCACTTCGCCGCCGGAGATGACCAGCAGGTCGTCGCTGTGCATGCCGTCGTCGCCGGATTTTAAGTAGAGCGTGCCGCCGGTCACGGTCAGGGCGGAGGCGCTGTGCAGCGCGTCATCCTCTGCGTCGATGGCTATGCTGCCGCCGTTGATGGTCAGTGCGGTTTGGGTCTTGATGCCCTTCGCGCTGTCTGCGCTTGTGCCGCCGGTTACGATCGTGACGGTGCCGCCGTCGATGAGCACGATTCCGAGCGAGGCGTCGTCGCTGTTTTCACTCACGATTCCGTCTCCGCCGGCGGTGATGCTGACGGTGCCGCCGTTGATGGCCACGCTGTCCTTGCCGACGATGCCGTCGGACACTGCGGTTACGTTGAGCACCGCGCCCGTGAGCACGACCTCGTCTTTGCCGACGATGCCAAACTTATAGTTGCCTGCGATGTCGATCGTGCCCGCGCCGTTGATCGTGAGATCACAGCGCGAAAAGATCGCTCCGTCCGGACTGTTGCCAAAGCTGTCCTCGGCGTAGATCGCGCCGTCTGTCAGCGTGCTGACGGTGTTTTCCGCAGCCGTAATGAAGAGCTTATCCGCCTCGACCGCGTAGATTGCCGGGCCGTCGCTGCTGGTGATCGATGCGCCGGAGAGCACGATCTGGACCTTGTCCGCCTCGCCGGCGTTGACGATGACGGAGCCGTTTACCAGCGTGCCGGTGAGCACGTAGATGCCGGCCTGCGTGATGGTGTAGTCCCCCGTTACGGCGGAAAGATCCACCGAAACGGCCTCGCTGTCATCGTAAGAGGGATCGAGGTCGCGATCGGAATAGGCCTCCGAGGATATGGCCTGCGCGGATTCCACAGCGGAGACCGCCTGCGCCGTGGTGGCTTGGGTATCGGCCGTCGCGGAGCCGCCGGACGACGATTCCGCCGCCTGGCAGCCTGCGCTTAGCGCGAGCAGCGCAGCGGACAAGATCGATATCATCCATCTGGTTCGTTTCATATTTATTGCACTCCTTTGATTCAAGTATTCTGCCCGAAGAGCAGGCGGCCAAACGGCGCTTCTTCGGCGGGAGCAATCGGAAAGCCCCCAAACCGGGGCTGCCAGACGCATAGGCTTGCGATGCTCTGCATGCGCCGTATTCCGATAACAACACCTAGAGCTCTTCGTTTCCGGCCGGCAGCCGCGAGATCAGGATATTCAGGTTGCCGTTTCGCGTGCGTAGCTCGTCGATCAATTGCTTCTCCTGCGCGGGGTCGCGCAGCACGATGTTGTAGTGCAGCTCAAACATGCTGCCGAGGTTGGTGGTTTTCACTTTGTTCAGTTCGGCGCGGGTGGTATAGCGCGCCAGAACGTCGGTAAACACCTCGGTGTAGTCGAGGTTTTCCGGCATGGTCACGCGCAGACGCCGGCTGTTGATATCCTGCTCGCCGAAGCGGAGCGTAAGCAGCAGCACGCTCACCAGCACGATGGCGAGAAAGAGCAGTGCGGCTACGCCGACGTAGCCCATGCCCGTTGCAAGGCCGATGGCCATCGCAGCAAAGATCGCGCAGATTTCCCGCGCGCCGCCCGGCACGGAGCGGAAGCGAACCAGCGAGAACGTTCCCGCTACGGCGACGCCGGCGCCGAGGTTGCCCGAAACGAGCAGGATCACGGTCTGCACCACAACGGGCAATAGCACGAGCGTGAGCGCAAAGCCCTTGGTGTAGGTGTTTCGATACATGTATACCAGTGTCAGCAGAAATCCCAGCAGCAGCGAGACCCCCGTCAACAGCAGGTACTGCCCCGCGGTCAAGCTGGTGGTTGCGGATAAGATGCTCTCAAGCATAGACGCGGTATCCTTTCTCCGCCTGCTTTAGTCGAGGGGCGATATGGTCCCGGTAGCAGACGCCGTATTTGGAAAAGCTTGTGGGGTAGATGCCGTTTTCGTTCAGCAGCCGACAGAGCCAGAGGGGCATCGCGCCGGGGGCTTTGATCTCCATGAGCGTCATGCCGCCCTGGGGCAGCAACTCTTCGCCCCAACTGCCCGCGGTAAGCGTCAGCGCGCAAAGACGAAAACGGATATTGTCGTCAAACGTGATGCGAAGGCCGGCCTCTCCGCCCGTATAGGCGACCCTCCGGTAGGAGAGCAGTACGCGCGGCCCGGGCTGGTAAAGCTGCAGAAAATAGCGGATTTCACGGGTCACCTGGGAATCGCTATGTATCCGTTTGCCGCGGAGCAGCGCGTTTGCCTCGGCATGAGGCAGCTCGGTGCGGCGCTTGTAGACGATGCCGCCCACCTTTTTTTTCAATTCGACAAAGACGGTGCTCTCTTCCGCCGTGGTTCCGTAAGAGCGGATGCGCAATTTTTCCTTATAGTCGGGCTTCTCCAGCGATGCGCGGATGAGGCTGTAATCCTCCGTATCATAGTAGATGCTCGACACCGTGCTTCTGCCGAACATATCCGGCTGCATCTTTCCGCGCAGTCCGGCCATGACGGCCTTGTGCTGCGCCGGGGTCAACAGGTACTTCTCTTCAAATCGCTCAAACGTATTGTTTGCCATGACGTTCACCTCTCATGGTGCTATTGTAAAATTCGATGCTGAAAACTTGCTGAAAACTTGATTTCAGGTTGTTTTCAGCCTTCTATACTAATATGGAAGCAAGAACAAAGCGGCGCTATTGCCGCAAAACGGTAAGACACGTATACTTGTTTTATCCGATTCCACTGGAGAAGGCGGCCGGGAACCGGCGTGCGTAAATCAAGGAGGGGGGCCAATCGTGCGGATTTTGATCGTGGAGGATGAAAAGCGGCTTGCCGACGCGCTCATACAGATCATGCGAGAGCAAAAGTATGCTGTAGACGCGGTCTACGACGGCGAGGAGGGCTACCAGTATGCCGTCAACGGCGATTACGATGCGGTGATTCTGGATGTGATGCTGCCCAAGCGCGACGGTTTCGAGGTTGTGCGCGCCCTGCGCAGGGAGAAGATCGCAACGCCCGTTTTGATGCTCACCGCGCGTGACGAGCTGGAAAGCAAGGTCGCCGGACTGGATTGCGGCGCGGATGACTACATGACCAAGCCCTTCGCGCCGGATGAACTCACCGCGCGCATCCGTGCGCTCACGCGCCGGCAGGGTGAGGTCGTGCTGGAGGAGATGGCGTATGATGACATCGTGCTGGAGCTCGGCAGCGGAGATCTGCGCTGCGGCCCAAAGCGCGTTCGGCTGAGCTATAAGGAGCTGGAGGTGCTCAAGCTTCTGCTGCTCTCGCCCAATGCCACCGTTGCGAAGGAGCAGCTCATCGTGAAGGTCTGGGGCGCGGAGAGCGAAGCGGAGGATAACAATGTGGAAGCATATATCTCGTTTTTGCGTAAGAAGCTCCATTACCTCGGATCGCGCGTAAGCATCGAGACCATCCGAAAACTCGGCTACCGCCTGGGGACGGAGGAGGGCGCATGATCCGCGCACTTAGAAAGAAGTTTGTGCTCGTAAGCATGTCGCTGGTGCTGGTTGTGCTGCTGGCGGTCTTTACGGCGCTCTGCGCCGCGACGGCCTCCAATCAGCGTCAAGCTGCCGAGCGTTCGCTGGATACGCTGCTGCAGCAGTATGATGCGAGCCCGAGCTTTGAAATACGCAAACCCTCCGGCCGGAATGAAAGCGCGCCCAAGGCAGGACGCGACCTTGTGGTCGGCTTTGTGGTAACGCTGGATGCGGACGGAACCGTCTCCGATCTCGCCACCAGCTCGGCCACGGTAAGCGACGAGACTGCGGCGGAACTCGTTGCGCTGGCGCAGGGCACGGGGGCCGACAGCGGCATGATCCGCGCATATTCTCTGCGCTATCGCATCTCAAATGAAGGCGGCGTAACGCGCATTGCGTTTCTGGATGTCAGCCTGGATATGAGCGCTATGTCGAAGCTGATGATCACCTCGCTGCTCGTCGGCGTGCTGGCGCTGCTGGCGTTCTTTCTCATAAGTCTGTTTCTTTCCAACCTCGCGCTCAAGCCTGTGGAAGCGGCTTGGAACCGGCAAAAGCAGTTCATCGCCGACGCGAGTCATGAACTCAAAACGCCGCTGACCGTCATACTCGCCAACCAAAAGATACTGCTTTTGCACCCTGAGCAGACGGTCGAAGCGCAGCGGCGGTGGATCGAAAACACGCAGTCCGAAGGAAACCGGATGCGGACGCTCATCGAAGACTTGCTCTTTCTGGCCAAGAGCGGCGCGGGGAAAGATAGGGAAGCATTCGGCGAAGTCAGCTTTTCCGATGCGGCGCAGAGCACGCTGCTTTCGTTTGCCTCCCTTGTGTTTGAGGCGGGGATCACGCTGGAAGACGATATTCAGCCGGATGTACAGCTCGTGGGCAGCGAGCCGCAGCTCAGGCGGCTCTGCGGCATATTGCTCGACAACGCGGTAAAGTATGTGGACGCTAAGGGCACGGTGCGCATGACGCTGCTTGCGGATGGCGCGACCGCGCGCCTGAGCGTGTATAACAGCGGCGCGCCGATTCCGGCAAGTGAGATGCCGCATCTGTTCGAGCGCTTTTACCGCGCGGACCGCGCGCGCAGCGCAGGCGGCTACGGACTGGGGCTTTCGATTGCGGAGAGCATTGTACAAAGCCACGGCGGGCGGATCGATGTACACAGCACCACGCAGGCGGGGACGACGTTTGCCGTGCTGCTCCCGCTCAAGAGCGGTCTGTGCCGCAAGGACAGGAAGGAGCACGCTTGAATATGTCAAACCGCATCATCTGTACACTTGCGCTGCTGGGCGCGCTGCTTCTGGGCTGCTTGGCCTGTGGCGGGGTGGAGACGCCGGCCGCCGGGGAGACGCCGGCGCGCGCTTCGGCCAGTCCCGTCGCCATACAGACGCAGCCGCCCACGCCCGCGGCAACCCTCACGCCGGAGCCGGAGATGACGATCGATGAGGACGGGGACATCACGCTGCGCAGCGATATCGCCGCCGCGTTCACCACCGACGTCTATCCTTTTGACCACGCACCTACCGTGCTGATCTATCACACGCATGCTACGGAGTCCTACCGCAAGGCGGATACGGACCGGTATATCGAGACCGAGACCGGGCGCACCGAGGATGAGGCATATAATATCATCGCCGTCGGCAGCGCGCTGGCGGATGCGCTCGAGGCGCGCGGTTTTACCGTTATCCACGACAAGACAAACGTGGAGGGCGAGGAGATCACCAGCGCATACTCCCGTTCGCTGGCGCTCATGCAGCAATACACGGATATCGATCTGTATATCGACCTGCACCGAAACGCCAGCAGGCAGCGCGGGCAATCGGACAACACCATACAGATCGACGGAAAACCTGTGGCCAAACTGTTTTTCGTGGTCGGCACGGGGATAGGCACCTATGAGGGGGAGTATGACGCGCTGCCCGACTGGGAGGAGAACTACACGCTTGCCCACTCGGTCACGCAGGCCATCGCCGCCGTGCAGCCGGATCTGGTCAAGCCCATCCGCCTGAAGGTCGGGCGCTACAATCAGCATATGGGCCTCTGCCTGCTCGCCGAAATCGGCACCAATGCGGACACGCTGGAAGCCGCGCTGAACACGGTGCCCTATCTTGTCGACGCTATAGCGCAGGTTTGCCCGGTGGATCCCGACTGATGGCCAGAAAGCACCGGGGCGATGTCGCGCGGCCGGGGGACTGCAAGCATGATAAAACCGTGTCCGCAAACTGCGATCGCTGTTTGCGGATTCTTTTATAAAAACGCGAGTTTATTTGACAATATATCAAATAAGCGCTAGTATATGACTATAAAAACATTATGGTCACAAGGTGGTTTCATGGCAAAGGGATTCACGCCTCAGGAGCAGGATATCATCCGGGTCAAGCTAAAGGAAGCCGCATGGGCGTGTGCGGGTTCCGTCGGCATGCGCAAAACCACCGTTGAGCAACTAGCCCGCGCGGCGGATATATCCAAGGGCGCGTTTTATAGATTTTACGATTCAAAAGAGCTTCTCTTCTTTCAAATCCTGGAAGAGCTGCATACGAAAATCTATCAGGCTGCCGCAGATGCGCTGCAAAAGCAAGAGGATTCCGCCCCTGCGCAGCGGGCGGCAGCGGCGGTGCTGACCGCGTGCCAAGTCGCGGAAGAAGCGGGTATGATGGGGTTTTTAGAGCAGGATGTGGCGTATCTGCTGCGCAGGATTCCGGAGGAAGTGCAGCGGGAACACTACCACAGCGATGAGGTTCACGTGCGGGAGCTGCTGGAATCCGCCGGGCTCACGCCGCGCGGAGGCGTGGCGCTGGCTGCCGCCGTCGTGCGGGGGCTGATGCTTACCATCTCCCATCGGCACGAGATCGGCGCGCTGTACCCCCAGGTACTCGAAACGCTGGTGCACGGCGCCTGCCGCGAGCTGTTTTCATAAGCCGTTTTCCGCAAAAACGGCTCTTTTTACCGACGAAAGTTAGCTACTTCTAACCGCGTTTTTGCACATTTTGATTCAGGAGGCCTGCCGGATGAACCTTCCCGATGTTGTCTTTCCCAGAGGCAGCTATGAGCTGAACGACGATCCCAACTTCAACTTCCAACTCAACCGGGTCATCCAGTGGAACGGCGGAAGGCTTGCGGATATCGCCCCGGTTTCCCGCTCGATTCGCACGGCTGCGGACTGGAAGAAAACCCTGATCGAGTTGGGCGACGCGGCTATGGCGGAAGATCGTGCAGAAAACGCCATCGGTTATTGGCGCATGAGCGAGTTCTTCATGACCGACGGGGACCCGGACAAGCGCAAGTACTACCGCAAGGCCACCGCACTGTTTTACGAGCACTACCGCGCGTATTTCGACAGCGGTCTGGTGGAGCGGATGGAAGCGCCCTATGAGGACGTGCGCCTGCCAATTTTGCATGTCCGGCCCGAGGGCGCACGCCGGGATGTGATTTTGCTCCACGGCGGAAACGACAGCTATTTTGAGGAGTTTTTCTTCCCCACGCTGTATCTTGCAAAGCGCGGCTTCGAGGTCTATCTGTTTGAGGGGCCGGGTCAGGGCGGTGTGGTGCGGGAGCAGGGCAAGAAGTTTACCCACGAATGGGAGCGCCCCGTGAAGGCGGTACTGGACGCCATCGGTGCACGAAGCGTGACCATCATGGGTGCGTCGCTGGGTGGGATGCTGGCGCCCCGCGCCGCCGCATATGAGCCGCGCATCCGCAGGGTGGTTGGGTGGTCGATCTTTCCCAATTTTCTCTATGTGGCGCTGGGCATGGTGCCGAAAACCCTGCGTGGACCGGTGCGGTTTTTGCTCCGCCACAATCTGCGCGCGCCGGTGAGCGCCGTATTGCAGCAAAAGATGGCGCGATCCCCCGTGCTGGACTGGGGCGTGCGCCACGGCATGTTTGCCTACGACGCACCCGATCCCTTTGGGTACGTGAAGAAACTGAACGATTACAAGATGACCGATATTGGGCCGCACATCACGCAGGATATGCTGGTCATCGGCGCGGAAAAAGATCATTTTATTGCAAGAGAACTGTATGCCATGGAGCTCGACGCTCTGCTGAATGTGAAGAGCCTGACCTTCCGCCTTATGACGGCGCGGGAGGACGCGGGGGCCCACTGCAACGTGGGAAACCCAAAGCTGGTGCTGGACACCGTGGCCGACTGGTTGATCGGGTTAAATCGAAGGGACGGTGATGCGATATGAAAAAAGGGAGGGAGGGGCTTCCTATGTATGGACCCGGACCGGTTTATGTAGCCGTCATCATCGCTTTGACGGTTGCCGGGCTGATATTTGCACGATGCGGCTTTCTTGCGTCCGGCTATATCCCGTCGCTGCACATCCCCTTCTGCATTCTCGCCTCGCTGCTCATTGCTTCGGGCGTTGTTATGTGGGCGCAGGCGGTTCTGGTGGCGAAGGTGGGCGTGAACATCCTGCAAAGCCGATTGGTCACGAACGGCGTGTACGCCTGGGTTCGCAACCCCATCTACTCTGCGTTTTTGCTCTTCTGCACCGGGGCGCTGCTGTTTGCCGGTAATCTCTGGCTGCTGTTTTTGCCCGTTGTCTATTGGGCGTTTCTTACGGTGCTGATGAAACATACGGAAGAAAAGTGGCTGATAGAAGCTTTTGGCACGGAGTATGTCGCCTACTGCAGCCGCACGAATCGATGCATCCCATGGTTTCCGGGGCGGAAGCAACCATAGAACGGCCAGAATTGAGAATGCGAGCGGCTCACGTTGCGAGGTGGAAGATATGAAGAACAGCGCTTATAAAAAATGGCTTTTGCCCGCGGTGCTCGGCGCGGCGCTGCACCGACTGTATGATAAAAAAGCATCGAACGCAAAGGAGTGTGAATACATTTGAACTGGGTACGCGTAATTCTGGACGGCCTTGCCATGAGCGCCGTTTTCAATCTCTGCACGGCATTGGTCTGGCTGCTGCATCCCGACGCCTTTTTAAGCAGCTATCCGAAATCCATTCGGGACGTTGTGCCGCCCAATCCGAATCAGCAGAAGCTGAAAATTCGCTTTATTCTCTTCATGATTCTCCCCGTGACGCTTTACGGCGTTCTCAGCGCCTATCAGGCGGGGATGAACGACTTTTGGAATCTGGCGCTGGCGGGCTATATCGAGTGGTTTTTGGTCAATCTGGGCGATTTCTTTGGTCTTGACCTGTTCTTTCGTGAGAAAATGGGTGCCCGCCTGGTGCTGCCCGGCACGGAGGGCGATCCGTTTTACACGCGCCGGGGCTGGATGAAGGCACTGGGCCTGCCCGAGCACGGGCTTTTGTGGCCCTTTTTGGTCTGCCCGCTGTTCGCTCTGCTTTCCGCCGGGGCGGGCCTGCTGCTTCGCGCCGTGCTGTAATCAAGTCACCTGCTGTACCAATCCGAAAAAATAACGTAAGAGGAAGTATGTTATGAAACCATCCAACACACCCGATTACGCCAACCGGATACCAAAAAACGTGATGGGCCTTGCCCTGGCCGCTGCGCTGCTGACACTGCTGCTCGGTCTCAGTTTGCTGCTGCCAGCCGGTACTCTCTCGCTGATTTTGCGTATCCTGCTGCGCCCGACTCCTGCTGTCGCCTGGGGTGCGGATTCTGGCGCAGTTTGCCCACTGTAAAAAGGAGAATGACCAATGCTGCGAAAATTCTTTCAAAACACTCGAAAACCAACCGGCTTTCTTGGCCGCCTGATGCTGCGCACCATGAACGGCGGCCACACGCCGCTGTCGAACTGGGGCCTGTCGCAGATCCATCCCGCGCCGGACGCCCGCGTGCTGGATGTGGGCTGCGGCGGCGGCGCGAACGTCGCCCGGCTGCTTCGCCTCTGCCCGAAGGGCTTTGTGGACGGCATCGATTATTCAGCGGAGAGCGTCGCTTTCAGCCGAAAGAAAAATGCCGCCGAGCTGGGCGATCGCTGTGACATTCGCCAGGGGGATGTGGGTGCACTGCCCTATGAGGCGCATTCCTTCGACCTGGTCACGGCCTTTGAGACGGTGTATTTCTGGCCGGATCCGGACAAAGGCTTTCGGGAAATCCTGCGGGTTCTGAAGCCCGGCGGGCAGCTTCTGCTGGTCTGCGAGTCGGAAGATACGGCCGATACCAGATGGCCAAGCCTCATCGACGGAATGACGATTTATGGCGGGGATGATTTGCAGGCCAGACTGGAGCAAGCAGGCTTCGCTGCGGTGCATCTTAGCCGAAACAGCGCGGGATGGATTGCGCTGACAGCGAACAAACAGGAGGCATAAAACGAAATTCTATGAATCAGGCGCTTCCGAACTGCCGGTTATCCTTCTTTTGCCCGGTACCTGCTGCCACTGGCGGGCCAACTTCGGGGAGGTCCTGCCCCTGCTGGAACCGGACTTCCACGCGATTTGTGCGAACTAAGACGGGTTTGACGAGTCGGAAGATACCGTTTTTCCGATATGTTGACGGAGACGGCAAAAATTGAAGCATATATTACAGAGCGCTTGGACGGGCGGATACACGCCACCTACGGCTGCTCGCTGGGCGGGAGTTTTGTAGGCCTGCTGGTGCAGCGCGGGAACATTCGGATCGACTACGCTATGCTCGGCAGCTCCGACCTGGATCAGGAGACAGGCCGCACGGCTCAACTCAAGAGCGGCATCATGGCGGGCATGCCGGGCAACATCCTGCACGCGGGAAAGCTGCCCGGCTGGATGCAAAGGCGAATTGCCAGAAGGCCCCAGAAGAGCGGGAATACGCCGAAAAATTCCTCCGGTTGTTTACCGGAGACGGCGGTATGGCTTTCGTGAAAAAGCAGAGCGTGTACAACCAGTTTTACTCCGACCTTGTGACGCCCGTCGAGGAGCATATTTCCGTCCCCGGCACCACAGTTCATTGCTTTTACGCGGAAAAGATGGGCGAGAAGTATCTGGCGCGCTACCAGAAGCATTTTAAAGGCCCGGACATCCGGCGGGTTTGCCTGCAGCACGAAGAACTGCGGGTCTGCTATCCGGAAAAGTGGGCTTCGGAGATCCGTGCCTGCTGCGGCCATTGAAGGGAGAAACGAAATGAAGCATTCTATCGAAAAAAACACCGTGCAGGAGACGTTGGTCATCCCGCTCTACGCCCGGAAAATCTGCATGGACCGATATCCGGACTTGTTTTCAGACCCGGCGTGTCAAACGCTGATTGACAGCATCGACTATGACTTTGCGGCAAACGGAAAGAAAATGCCCTTGTTCGGAGCGCTCCAGGGAGGCATTCGCCAATACGACCTGTGCTGCGAAATTCGGGATTATCTGGATGCGCATCCCCGTGCCTGCGTGGTGAATCTGGGCTGCGGGCTGGACACCAGCTTTTCCCAGGTGGACAACGGCGGTGCAAAGGGCTATAATCTCGACCTGCCCGACGTCATTGCCGCACGAAACGAACTGCTGTCTCCCGGAGAGCGGGAACAAAACGTACCCTGCGATCTGGCGGATACGGCCTGGTTCGACGCACTGGACTTTTGCCCGGAGGACGGGGCGGTGTTCATCGCAGCCGGGGTGTTCTATTACTTTCAAACAGATCAGATTGCCAGGCTCCTTTGCGCGATGGCGGAGCGCTTTCCCGGCGGACGGATCGCTTTTGACGCGACTTCGCCGCTCGGCGTGCGCCTTATGCGCAAAACCTGGCTCAAGGCGGCGCAGATGGATAAGGTCGGGGCCTTTTTCAGCGTTCGGGACGCGGAGCGGGAGCTGCCCCTCTGGTCGGAGCGCTTCAAAAAGGTCACGCGAAAAAACTACCTCTCGGGTTACCGGCCCCTAGACAGGCGCTGGAGTCCTTTGATCCGCGGGCTGTTCCGGTTTTTTGACCGGAGCCGTCTCGCCCAGATCATTCAGATAGAATTCAAATGATAACGAAGGGGCAAAATGCCTCGGAAAGAGGACGAAACATGGAGGTTCTCGTTTATGGTGCGGGGGTCATTGGCGGATATCTCGCCCATACGCTGTGTGCGGCGGGACAGGACGTTTCCCTGCTGGCCCGGGGTACGTGGAAGGATGCCCTCATGCAAAACGGGCTGGTCATCCGGCACCGGCTTCAGCGCAAAACAACGGTAGATGATCCCAAAATTCTGGAAACTGTGCCGTCCGGCGCGCGGTATGACGCGGTGTTTGCCGTTATGCAGCACCAGCAGATGGCGGACATTCTGGATGACCTGGCTGCCGTGAACACGCCCCTTGTGGTGCTGGTGGGCAACAATATGTCCGCTCCGGCGTGCGAAGCACGCATACTCGCCAAAACGAAGACGCCGAAGACCGTTCTGTTTGGCTTTCAGGGTACCGCCGGAAGACGGGAGGGCGGCATGATCCACTGCGTGCGTTTCCGCGGCGGCTCCATGAGTCTGGGCGGGCTTCACCGGGAGGCGAGTGCGGCCGAAAAGGCGGCAATCACCACCCTGTTTGCGGGGACAAAGTACCGCCTGACCTGGGTGCGGGATATGGACGGCTGGTATAAGACGCATCTGACGCTGATCCTGCCGGTGGCGTATCTGTGCTATGCCGTGGATTGTGACCTGCGAAAAACAACCCGGTCTCAGCGCAGGCTGGTGCTGGACGCGGCGGGAGAAGCCTGCGGCCTTTTGCGCGTGCTGGATATTCCCGTGTTGCCCGATGGAGATGAGGCGTATTATGCGTCCGGCGGGAAGCGCGCTTTCATGTCCGCGCTGCTTGGGCTTATGGCCAAAACCGCCGTGGGTGAGTTGGCGGCATCCGACCACTGCCGCCACGCCGTTACCGAGATGGAGGGGCTTGACGCGGCTTTTCACAGGCTTCGGGAAGACGCGCCGGGTTATTCCATGCCTGCCTTCGATGCGCTGCGCGCCGCTGCACCGGAATGGGAAACGCTGCACCGGTTGTACGATGGAAAGCCCTCCGCTGTAAAGGGACGAGAAAACATATGAATCGCATGCGAGTGATTCTGCAAGGCCTTGCCATGCGTGCGGCTCGCAATCGCTGCACGGTTCTGGGGTAGCGGTTGCATCTTCGCGTCCTTTTTGCAGACCCATCCAAAATCCATTCGGGCCGCTCCGCTGCCTGGTCTGTGCCATGATAAACGCAAACACCGCTCGGTTTTTTGCGATCAATCTTTTTTGTTTCATCGCATCTCTTGTTTGCTTCATTCCTGATGGATGCAAAGAATTTCATTCGGGTTCGCAAGAACAGGCTTTTTGACAGAACGGCCGCACAGGAATGTGCGGTTTTTTGCTGTAATCTGTCAAAATCTCGCCTTTTTTGCTCCGCGCCGCCTGCCATATTTATGCGTATGCTTTTTATATCCACCACAGGAGGCGCATGCTCTATATGGATACACCACGACCAAGGCACCCCGGCGCAGGGCGGGCTCGCACGCTCAGGCTCGCGCTGGATGCCGTCATGCTTGTGCTTTTGACGCTCATGTATCAAAAACAGGTGATCAGCTTGTCGTTCCATGAAGTGGGCGGGCTCGCGCTGATCGGCCTGCTTGTCATTCATCTGCTCGTTGGCGCACGCAAAGCCGGCGCTACGATGCGCGGCGTGTTTGCCAAGAATACGCCGGGGCTGGTGCGTGCGCGTTATATCGTCGATACGCTGTTGCTGCTTTCGTTCATTACTGTCGGCATATCCGGCGTGCTCATCAGCAAGGTTGTGTTCCAGGTCCGCATCAGCGGCAACTACAGGGCGCTGCACAACTTCGCATCGGCACTCGCCGTCATTCTGACGGGCGTGCATTTGGGGCTGCACGCGGATCCTCTCGTTGGCCGGCTGTTTCGAAAGAGCGTTCCCGTTGCGATCCGGGCTGCGCTTGCAGTCGTGCTTGCGTGCATCGTCGGCTTTGGCGGATACAGCCTGGTCACCTCAAGCTTTGCCAGCCTGCTCACCGCACCGCTGCAAGCCGCGCAGTTTTCGCGCGGGGATTTTGAACCGAGCGGTGCGCCCGCGCTGGATGGCTCCTCTGGGGCGCTACCGAGCGATATCAGCGAACTGCCGGAGTTCTCGCAGGACAACGGTTCTCTGCCGCAGAGCGGCGCGGATGGCGCGTTTGGCGGCGGACGTGGTCAAGGCCGGGGTGACGGTCAAAACGGAGGCGAAGGACAAGAGGAAGGCCGAGGCGAGGAGGACTCCGAAAGCGCGTTGCTGTTGATTGCGCAGTATACCGGAATCATCTCGTTCTTTGCGGCGGCAACATACGGGGTGCTGCGGCTCGCCGGCAGAAAAAAGAAGCATGATCCCGACGAGCCCGTGTCTGCGACGTTGCCGGAAATCGATTTGCAGGCGGATATCCTGCAGGATTAAAGCCGGAGGCCGGCTTTTGGGAAGTGCCCCCGCGTTACGGCGGAAGATTCCCGGGCTGCCGCGCCTCCCGCTTTCTCGCGGCTTTACGGCGCACCGATGCGCCTGCCAATCGGACGCATGCATCCTTACTTTTATGAGCGGAACTGCCGGTGCCGCCTGATGATCGGCTCGCTTTGGCCATATAATCCAAGCAAAAATGCACCCCCGTGATGGGGATGCATTCTCTCTTTGGAGCTGATGAGCAGATTCGAACTGCCTACCTCCTCATTACCAATGAGGTGCTCTACCGACTGAGCTACATCAGCGCTCGCAACGAACATTATAGCGAAGCCAGCCGTTCATTGCAAGTGTTATTTCCACAATCCGCAGTTACTCTTCTGCGCGGATAACGCTCTCCACTGCGCTCACGCACGAAAGCGCTTCGATCTTCTTGAGTGCTTCGCGCACGCCGAACTCGCTCGCCGTATGCGTCAGAAACGTGATATGCGAAGAGACGCCGTCATTTACCCCCAATTGGATAACGCTCTTGAGCGACACGCCCTGCTCAGCAAACGCCGCCGCAATCGCGGCCATCGTGCCCGGCCTGTCGGCCACATGCAGGCGGATGCAGTAGATGCACTGAAAGTCCTTCACCAACTCGATTTCGCTGCTGATGTGCTCCTCGTTGACAAAGGTCATGTATTTATGCTGCTTCTCATGGTGGCAGGCGTATACGATATCGCTTACCACCGCGCTCGCGGTCGGCATGCAACCCGCGCCGCGGCCGTAGAGCATCACGTCGTCTACCGCGTGCCCCGTGAGGAAGATCGCGTTGAACACGCCGCGTACGCTCGCGAGCGGGTGCGTAACCGGGATCATCGTGGGATGCACGCGCACTTCGATTCGATTGCCGTTTTTCTTGCCGATGGCCAGCAGCTTGATGCGGTAATCGAGCAGCTGCGCGGTTTCAAAGTCTGCCTTGGTCAGCTTTGTGATCCCTTCGCGGTAGATCACATCGATGGGCATATGCGCATGAAACGCCATGGACGAGAGGATCGAGAGCTTATACATCGCGTCATAGCCCTCCACATCCGCCGTGGGGTCAGCCTCCGCATAACCGAGCGCCTGCGCATCCTTGAGCGCATCTGCAAAGCTCTGGCCGTGCTCGGTCATCTGCGTGAGGATATAGTTCGTCGTGCCGTTGATGATGCCCATCACGCGGGTGATGTTGTTTGCCTGCATGGAGTCGAGAATCGTGCGAATGATCGGGATGCCGCCGCCGACCGTCGCCTCCAGATAAAGCCCTGCGCCGGTCTGCTTGGCGGCCCGTTCAAACGCAGGCCAGTTCTTGCTCATGACCTCTTTGTTGGACGTGACGACCGTCTTTCCCGCCCCGAGTGCGCGGAGGATGAAGCTCCTGGCCGGTTCGATGCCGCCCATGCACTCGACCACGATGTCGATCGCGGGGTCTGCAAGGATTTCATCAAACGAAGTAGTGAAGCGCGCGCGCGGCGCCAGGTTCAAATTCGGCTCATGCTCAAAGTCGCGCACCAGTATGCGGCCAACGGAGAGCTCGATGCTCTCGCGGTGTGTGATCTGCGCGCCGTTTTCGCTGATGATGCGGTAAACGCCGCTGCCAACTGTTCCAAAGCCCAACAGGGCGACTGAATAGTGTTTCACATTTCCTCCTGTATCTGTCTCTCACTGAAAAAGAGCACCGTCAAGCGCTCTTTGAAAGAAGCGTCTGATGCGGGAACATCACTCCGAAAGCGCCGCGCCGATCGCGGTGGCAAACGCCGCGTGATCCGGCACGATGAACCGGACGTTGTGCAGGTCGGAGACCTCGTCGAGGCTGCGCTGCGCGATGGGCCAGTCCGTAATCGTGCCGACCAGCACGATAGTTCGCGTCAGGTGCCGCTTTGCCGCGAACACCGCCATCACACCGATGGATTGGAAGATCATATTGCAAAGCCCCGCTGCGATGTCTGCGCGCTGCGATTGCTCGGAGAGCTTGCTCATGTTTGCGACGGTCGCGCCCGGCGTCAGGTGCGAGAGCGTGCCGGAGAATACATCCCGCAGTTGCAGGTCGATGGCGTGCAGGTCACCGATTGCTGCGAGCGACTGCAGCTCCTCCATGTTTTCCGTGCCGCAGAGCCTGCCGCTGAGTCCCTTGAGCATGCCGCCGCCGAGGCCGGTGCCGCCGACGTGCCATGCGCGAATCGGGGTGATGCGCGTAAACGACGTACCGGTGCCGACGCTGACTACCAGCGTATTGAAACGCCTGGATAGCTTGGTTGCCCCGCGTGAAACGGAGAGGAACTCGTCCTTATGAACGGTCGGAATCCCGCGCAGATCCTCCTGGATGGCCGCGGAGCCGACCCCCGTGACCGCGATGCGCCTGACGCCCGCATAACCGAAGTGGTCGAGTGCCTCATCGAGGCTCTGGCCGTCCGGCTTGCGATACTCCTTGACGCATCTGCCGTTTTTAAGCAAAGCAAACTTCGTTGTGGAAGCGCCGATGTCGATCCCGAGCACGATTTCCCGGGGACTGATCGCCGCAACGATGGCCGGCACGAGCAGAACCGCGGCAACGAGCTCAATGGAGCCGTTGACGCCGACAAGCGTGCCGTATATGGTGCCCAGCAGCGGCATCCCTGTGAGTACGGCCGAGAAAAGCTTGAGTGCGGAGAGCACGAGCACGGTGTTGGTCAGCGTCGCCGCCGCGGCGGCGAGCGCCGCAACCAGGCCGGAGCGCAGCCGCAGCTTGCGCAGCCCTTGCGCCGTAAGCCCGGCTACGATGCCGACGATCACGCGCGGAACGAGCGAAACCAGCGGGTTGACAAACGGGGCCCAAAGCGGGTTGGTCAGCGCGCGCAGAACGCAGGTAACGCCCCAAACCAACCCCAGCACCGCGCCGTATTGCCAGCCGAGCATGACTGCACCGACGGCGACCACGATATGCAGCGTGGTGATCTCCACCAGACCGTAGTTGATATAACCGGTATAAGGCACAACGGTCATCACGATGATCAGCGCGGAAAGGATCCCAGCGCGCACGAGGCTTCTCGTATCGGTCTTCCGCTTTTTCGCAAGCTCCATTGCATCCGCCTCCGTTCCTCTTTCCAGTTTCCGGTGCGGGCATGCCGCCGCGCACACGAAGCTTCCATATTATATATCATTGCCGCGCCACATGCAATCAAAAGCACAAAAAACCATCGCTTTTCCGGAAAGATCCGCTTCCGTGCGGCAAAGCGGCGACTTCTCTTTTGCCGGATCGCGCGAGCGGACGCGGCGCTTTTTTTCTCCTCCAAATGTATCAGTTTGCCGTTGACAGGGCATCCTTTCTCCGCTATACTTATTTTGCATTTGTGATGCGCGGGGGAGCATAGCTCAGCTGGGAGAGCACTTGCCTTACAAGCAAGGGGTCACAGGTTCGAGCCCTGTTGTTCCCACCACTTAGTGGCCCGGTAGTACAGTTGGTTAGTACGCCAGCCTGTCACGCTGGAGGTCAGGGGTTCGAGCCCCCTCCGGGTCGCCACGTTTGCCTCGGTAGCTCAGTTGGTAGAGCAAGGGACTGAAAATCCCTGTGTCGGTGGTTCAAGTCCACTCTGAGGCACCAGACCCCTCGCGGGAGTAGCTCATTTGGTAGAGCGCAGCCTTGCCAAGGCTGAGGTGGCGGGTTCGAGCCCCGTCTCCCGCTCCATTCATGAGACGGCGCAGGCAGGTATATAAAGCCGTCTCATGAATGGGCTTGGTCACCCCCCGTAATCCTTGCAATTGCATATGGCGCCATAGCCAAGCGGTAAGGCAGAGGTCTGCAAAACCTTCACCCCCGGTTCGATTCCGGGTGGCGCCTCCAGCTAATCCCACCGAAGCAGATACGGTTTCGGTGGGATTTTTCTTTGCCTAAAAACGAAAAAACGCCCGAACTGGGGCGCTGGGAGCGGCTGTGATCCAGCGAATGGATCACGGAATATCAAAATGGCTGGATGCGGGTTTTTCGATGCGGCTCTTGGTATAAAACTGCCTTGAGGGGAAGCACTTCAGCGTACCGAACAGACGCACGATCCGGAGGATTGGCACCGGTTTCGGCCCGTTCTTCTATCTGAGTTTCATGCTTTTGCCGATCGGAACCGTGGCCGTCACTACCGCCGACGCTTGATCCGTTTCGATCCCTGCGCCGCCGCATGGCGCACCTTTCCTCTTTGATCGCGACCGGATAAGCCTATTTGTCCATTCAAGCGGGAATGGAACAGCATGTCCGTTCTTCTGCCGTTCAGGAACCTTCAACAGTTTTTCTTTCTAACAATGTTTCCCCATAGGAAAACCTCCTGCCGCAGTTGCTTATCGTACGACAGGAGGCGCTTTTTCACAATGTCCGGTTGTGGGCGTTGTCGATGAGAGAAGAGGGCTCGTTGACACGCGGACGCACAGGGACATGCGGTCTGATCGGTTTCAGCATACGAAATCAGCGGTAGATCAGGCCCACGAGCGCGTTGGTCCAGGTCGCGGGAAGGAGCTTGTTCAGCAGCACAAACACCCGGTATGGAAAGCCGACTGTGGTCAATGCGGACGGGTGTTTTGCGGTTGCCGCGCGGAGCACGGCCTTTGCAACCTGAGATGGCGGCATGCCGTTTTGCTCATCGTGCTCCATGACGCGCACAGCGCGGTCGATCGCCGCGCCGTATACCTCGGCGCCCGCGCAGCTCTTCTTGCGCGCGGCGGTGAAGCCCGTCTTCACATCGCCCGGCAGGATGGCGCAGACTTTGACGCCAAAGGGTTTCACCTCATTGCGCAACGCGAGCGTGAGGGAGTTGGTTGCGGCCTTGGTTGCGCTGTAAAACGCCTGAAACGGGATCGCGATCGGCGCTGCGACGGAGCTGATATTGACGATATGCCCTCGCTTCTGCGCGCGCATTTGCGGCAAAACGGCCTGGATGCAGTGCAGCGCGCCGAAGAAGTTGACGTTGAGCTGCGCAAGCGCGTCCGCCGGGTCGGTGAACTCCACCGCCCCGGAGATGCCGAAGCCCGCGTTGTTGACCAGCAGATCGATCTGTCCCTGTTCGGCGAGCACCCGTGCGACGGCGGCCTTGACCTGCGCAGGATCAGTCACATCCGCCGTGATGTGGCGAATGCCTCCCGCATCGGCTCCGCTTCGGCTGAGCTCATAGACGGTGAAACCGTTTTTTGCCAGCAGGTCGGCGCTCGCGCGGCCGATGCCGCCGCTGCCGCCGGTGAGGATGCAGACGCGCTTCATTTTGCTTCCTCCGCCAGAACGCCCGCCATGATATCCATCGCTTCGTCGAGCAACGGCTCGGTCAGCGTCGCCATATAGCTCGTGCGAAGCAGACACTCCGTCGCGGGCGTTGCGGGCGGGAGGACGGGGTTGACGTATACGCCGGCCTCATAGAGCATCTTGGCGACGGTCAGCGTGCGGATGGTCTCGTAGGTATAGATCGGTATGATCGGCACGTCGGCCGTGTATTTATGCGGGATGCTGCGCGCGGTAAGCCCGGCGCGCACATAGCGGCAGATCTCCTGCAGACGGCGCACGCGCTGCGGCTCGCGTTCGAGCACGCGCAGCGCGGCCAGTGCGCAGGCGCAGTTTGCGGGCGTCATGGAGGCGGAGAAGATAAACGGGCGGGAAGTGTGGCGCACATACTCCGCGACCTCGCTGCTGGCCGCCATATAGCCGCCGAGACTGGCGAGGGACTTGCTGAATGTGCCCATGTAGACGTCCACCTCGTCTTCCAGACCGAAATGGCTTGCCGTGCCGCGGCCGCCTTCGCCGATGACGCCGAGCCCGTGCGCATCGTCCACCATGACGCGTGCGCCGAATTCCTTGGCGAGCGCGACGATCTCGGGCAGCTTTGCGATGTCGCCGCCCATGCTGAATACGCCGTCGGTTACGATGAGCTTGCCCGCCGTATCGGGGATCTGCTCCAGCGTATGCCGCAGGTGCTCCATATCCCCGTGGCGGTAGCGAACCATGGTGCCGAAGGCGAGGCGGCAGCCATCGTAGATGCTTGCGTGATTCTCCTTGTCGCAGATCACGTAGTCGCCTTTGCCGACGAGCGCGCTAATGATGCCGAGATTACTCTGAAAGCCCGTGGAGAAGGTGACGACAGCCTCCTTATGCAAAAAATCTGCCAGCTCTTGCTCCAGCTCCAGATGCATGCGCAGCGTTCCATTGAGAAACCGGGAGCCGGAGCAGCCGGAGCCGTATTGCTCCATGGCGCGGATGCCCGCCTCGACGATCTCGGGATGCGTGGTCAACCCCAGGTAGTTGTTGGAGCCGAGCATGATGCGGCGCTTGCCCTCCATCATGACCTCTACATCCTGACGTGACTCCAATGCGTGAAAATACGGATAGATGCCCGCCGCGCGGGTCTCCCTGACCGCGGTCAGCCGGTCGCATTTTTCGAAAAGATCCATTTTTACCCCCATATTGCAGTTGCCGCGCTTTGCCGTCCATTCCCCCCCCGACGGCGGAGCGCAGTGCCGCGGTTATGCTGCTCGGCGCAGCTTACACGCGCGCGGTGAGATGCCGGTTGAGCCGGCCAAACAGGCGGGAGAGCAGCCGTACTTCCTGCTCGGTAAACGAAGAGAGCACGTCTGCGACCGCGCTTTTCGTATCCGGCAGCTGCCGCCCGTAGTAGTCGAGGAACTTCTTGGTAACGTGCAGGTGCGCCTCCCGGTGGTCGTCGTCGCCGCAGACGCGCGCAAGGTACCCCTTCGTAACGAGGGAGTTGACCTTATAGGAAGCGTTTGGCTGCGAAATTCCGATAAAATCGGCAAACTCGCCGATGGTCGGGCGGTCGAGCAAGTAGATCACTTCTGCGGAGAAGGCCTCGGTTGCGCTCAGGCTGCCCGCTTTCTCGCGCAGCTGCCCAAAGAGGTTGCGATAGTGCGCGAGGCGCAGGCTCCGGTAGAGCTCCGATACCGCCCCCGCAATGCCCAGCCGGGCCATAACAACCGCCTCCCATCCAAAGAAGATCTCTCTTGCAAAACGCGTGGCTGCGGGTCTTTTCCAAAGCGAACGCCCGCCGCGAAAATACATAAAGATTTTTATGTATTCTAGCAGACGGGCGCATCGGTGTCAATAGACTTTGAACGCCGGGTACAGATTTTACTCCGATTTGAGCAGCGGAAATGCGCGGCGCTATGCTTCGAGCGTCTCCGGTTCGTCAAGCGCGTCCCCAAAGGTTTCGACGCGGATGGACTTGATCTTCTGCTCCACGATGGGCTTGCTGTGGACGCCGGTGACGCAGTTGGCGATGGCGTCCACGGTATCCATTCCCTCGATCACCATGCCAAACGCGGCATAGTCCTTATCGAGATACGTCGCGTCCGCATGCAGGATGAAGAACTGGCTGCCCGCCGAGTCGTAGGCGGCCGGGGGATTGTAGGGGTTGCCCTGACGCGCCATGCTGACTACGCCGCGCTCATGCGAGAGGCGGTTTGGGTGCTTGTTGTTGGCAAACTCACCCTTGATGTGGTAGCCTGGGCCGCCGGTGCCGGTGCCGGTCGGGTCGCCGCCCTGAATGACGAAGTCCTTCACCACGCGGTGGAATATGGTGCCATCGTAAAACCCCTTATTGGCGAGGTGGACGAAGTTTTTCACCGTGTTGGGCGCGATATCGTAATACAGCTCCATTTTGATGACGCCGCCGGTCTGCATCTCGATGGTGGCGACGGGTACTTTTGTAATCACAAACAGTCCTCCGAATCGTTAGAGTATCCGCGGCGTGGGCGAAGTGCCCGCCTGCCGCCGCACCTCATTTTCCGGCATTTGCTGGCAAAAGTCAATGAATGTTCCCCTATTTTATCGGAACGTTTTTATTTGTGCGGATATGTTTTCTACGCATCCTGCTTGGGGGAGCGCAGGGGAATATGCTACAATGGGTTGGGAACAAAATCTAGCTGTCTGATGGAGGGCGAACGTATGGCTTATACCGCAAACGAGCATCGTTACGATGAGATGATCTTCCGCAGCTGCGGCGCAAGCGGACTGAAGCTGCCGCTGCTCTCGCTGGGGCTTTGGCATAACTTCGGCACGAACGACGACTACGACAACATGAAGCGGATGTGTTTTACCGCTTTCGACCGGGGCGTAACGCACTTTGACCTCGCCAACAACTACGGGCCGCTGCCCGGCAGCGCGGAGACCAACTTCGGCCGTATTCTGAAGGAGGAGCTTGCCGCCCACCGGGACGAGCTGATCGTCAGCACCAAGGCGGGCTATACCATGTGGCCCGGCCCCTATGGCGACTGGGGCAGCCGCAAATATCTGCTTGCGAGTCTCGATCAGAGCCTCAAGCGCATGGGGCTGGCATACGTGGATATCTTCTACCATCACCGCATGGATCCAAATACGCCGCTGGAGGAGAGCATGCTTGCGCTCGACACGGCGGTGAAAAGCGGCAGGGCGCTCTATGCGGGCATCTCAAATTATGACAGCGCGACTGCGCGCAGGGCCGCCGCCATCCTCAAGGAACTGCGCTGCCCGTTTGTGCTCAACCAGGTGCGCTATTCCATCTTCGACCGCCATATCGAAGCCGACCGGCTCGGGCAGGCGGCAGGGGACGCGGGCTTTGGCATCATCTGCTTTAGCCCGCTGGCGCAGGGGCTGTTGACGGACCGCTATCTTGGCGGCGTGCCGGCGGACAGCCGCATCGGCAAGGGCGGGCCGTTTCTCAAGCGCGAGCAGCTCACCGAGGAAAAACTCGGGCAGATCCGCGCGCTCAACGCGCTCGCGGAGGCGCGCGGGCAGAGCCTCTCTGAGCTGGCGCTGAGCTGGGTGCTGCGCGGCGAGCGGGTGACCAGCGTGCTCATCGGCGCGTCGTCGCCCGCGCAGATCGAGCAAAACCTGGGCATCCTCAAGGCGCCCGCATTCAGCGCCGGGGAGCTGGCACAGATCGACGCGATCACGGGCGTGGCAAACTGACGATGCGCCGGCCGGAGGCTGAGTGACCATGCCGGATGCACGCGCGCGGCTGCTGCGACTGCAAGCCTATCTCATGGAGCGCACCGACGAGCGGCACGGCGTGACCGCTCGTGAGATCACGGCGCATCTGGAACTCGCCGGTTGCACGGCGGACCGCAGGACGGTCTGCTCCGATGTTGAGCTGCTGCGCAAAAACGGGCTGGACGTGCGCGTGCGCAGAGGCCGCGCCAACGAATACCGCCTGGTTGCGCGCCTGTTTGAGCGCGCGGAGGTGCGCCTGCTGATAGACATGGTTCGCGCAAGCCGCGTGCTTTCGCGGGAACGCTCGGAGGCGCTTATCCAAAAGCTTGCGTCGCTGCTGAGCCGCTACGACGCCGCGTGGCTTCGGCGTCAGCCCGGGGGAGACAACCCCCGCAAAGCGAAGGACGACGCCGCATTTCAAAACGTCGAAGCGGTGCTTTCCGCACTGGATCGCGGCCGCAAGCTCTCGTTTGTCTACTGCCAGTATACGGCGAAGGGTACGCTCTCCCCACGGCGTGGAGGAGAGTCGTATATCGTAAACCCTTGCCTGCTCACCTATGCGGAGGAGAACTATTGCCTGATCGCCGACCACCCGTACCGCGAGGGGCTGGCGCATTACCGGCTCGATAAGATGTCCTGCGTGCGCGCGCTGGATGAACCGGCGGCGCCTGCGGACGCGGCGTTTGACGCGGGCGCGTATGCCGCGACCGTCTTTTCCATGGCGCCGGCCAGACAGCGATGGGTGCGGCTCGGTTTCGAAGGCCGGCTCATCGGCGCGATGCTCGACCGCTTCGGCGCGGATGTGCTGCTCGAGCGCCTGGATGAGCAGACCTATGCGCTCTTTGCGCCCGTCTGCGTATCGCCGCCGTTTTTCGGCTGGGTATTTCAATTTGGCGGCGGGGTGCGCATCCTTGCGCCGGACGACGTGTGCGAGCAGATGCTGCTCATGCTCGAGGCGTCCCGCGCGGCGGGAAGCTGCCCGCAGCCGTAGACCATCACCGGAGGGACACAGCGTGTTTCATATCGTACTCGTCGAGCCGGAGATCCCGCAGAACACGGGAAACATCGCGCGCACCTGCGCGGTGACGGGCGCAAAGCTGCACCTGGTTCGCCCGCTGGGCTTCTCGGTGGAGGACAGGCAGCTCAAGCGCGCCGGGCTGGACTACTGGGGGGAGCTGGATATCGCCTACTACGACAGCTTCTCCGAGGTGGAGACGGCGTATCCGCAGGCGCGGTTTTTCCTGCTCTCCACGCACGCGCGGCGGCGTTATTGCGATGTGCGCTATCAGGATGGGGATTTTCTCGTCTTCGGCAAGGAGACGGCTGGGCTCGGGCAGGCGCTGCTCACGCGCAGAAGCGAGGATGCGGTGCGTATTCCCATGCGGGAAGGGCTGCGCTCGCTGAACCTGAGCAACAGCGTCGCGCTCGTGCTCTACGAGGCGCTTCGCCAAGCCGGCTTCCCGCAGATGGACTAGTTGCGCGGTGCGAAAAAAGCGGCCTTTTCTGGGAAAATAAGGCTTGCATCGCATCGGAACGCGTGGTAATATAGTTCTGTTCGATTTTTATCAAGGAGGTGGACGATTCGCATGGGTAAGTATTGTGAAGTCTGCAACAAGGGTGTCATGTCCGGCAATCTGGTCAGCCACTCCAACCGCAAGACCAAGCGCGGCTGGGCGCCGAATATCCAGAGTGTGCATGTTGTCGTAGACGGGAGACCGAAGAAGATGAATGTTTGCACGCGGTGCCTCCGTTCCGGCAAGGTTAGCCGCGGCAACTGAGCCGAATATCCGCAAAAAGAAATCGCCTCTTTTCCACCGGCAATCGGCGGGGAAGGGGTTTTTCTTTGTTTGCTTTTACGCTTGCCAAACCGCCGCCAAAGCAGGGGGCGGCTCCGCCATTTTGATGCGCCGCGCAGACAAAAAAGGCGCCGGAGCCGCGATCTTCGGCCCCGGCGCTTTGTGCGCTGTTGGGATATGGTCCGCTATGCGGTGTAGGGCAGCAGCGCCACGACCGGCATGATCGGCGGCAGGCTCAGGGCGGCGATGCCCGTCGTCACGGCGCTGACCTGCAGGCCCTCGACGAGTTCTTCCGCCGTCAGCCCTTCCAGAGCGGTCATGGGGACGGTGAGCGTGATGGTGTTGCTCAGGTCTTCGCGTTTTTCCTCGCCGAGCGGCAGAAGCGAGATGCTGTAGCCGTCCTTGCCGGGGGTGACGCTCAGGATGGTGCCGTTTTGCACGATGCCGTCACTGAAGGAGGCGATCACCCGAATGCTCTCGGCTGTGGCCTGGCCGGGAAGCGAACGGGTCAGCTTGCCGTCGTAGTGCACCTCTACAAACGCGCCCTGTGCCAACTGGTCGCCCAGCTCCGCCGCGATGCTTTCACTCACGTGAAAGAGGATGCTGGGCTGGCCGTAGTTGTGCCCCTCCACCTGCGTGACAAGGATGCTGCCGTTCTCCGAGATGCTGGTGATCTCGCCGCGGTAGAGCACGTCCGTATCGGCGCTGCCCGCCGAGCAGGCGATAAACAGGAAGGCACCGGTCAGAACCAGCGCGGTAATCGCGATAATCTTTTTCATTTTCATTTTCCTCCGTTTCAGGTTCGATCGTTCCGGTACAAAACCGGGCGTAGGATCATTTTGTTTTCGTTTCCCTGCGAGGGACGCTGTGCGGGGTGATACACACTGTCATTGTACTATAGCGCCTTTGGGCAAAGCAATCATGCAAATGTGAGCCGGTCACCAACCGGCGGCGCCCGACCTGCGCGCTTCACCTATAACACGCCGCAGACGCGCCGATGGTTGCGCGCCAGAGTGAAAAAGTTTATAATAAATACCTGTTTGATGAAAGCCGTCGGCCGAAACGGATGATTGGAGAGGCATGATATGGAACTGATGCGCAAACCCGCGTGGAAGCGGACGGTCTATCCCACTTGCCTGCTGTTTGCAGCTGCGTTCCTGCTGCTGTGCACCAAAAGCTCGCCGCTCTACCCGCTCAACGAGTGGGTGGACGCAAACATCTACTTCACCATCGGCAAGGGGATGATGCACGGTAAGGTGCCGTATCTCGATCTCTACGATCAAAAGGGGCCGGTGGCGTTTCTGCTCTTTGGGCTGGCTTCTTTGATCTCGGGGACGAGTTTTCTCGGCGTCTACCTGATCGAGTCGCTTGCGTTTTCATTCTTTCTCTATGCGTCGTACCGCATCGTTGCGCTGTATGCAGAGGAACGCTACGCGCTGCTGGCGTTGCCGGTGCTCTCCGCGTTCATCCTCGGCAGCCTGAGCTTTTCGCACGGCGGCAGTTTTGAGGAGCTGATGATGCCGCTGTTTGCATGGTCGCTCTACGACACGCTGCGCTATTTTAAAGAGTCGTATCCCGCGCCCGTTCCGCTGAAGATGATCGCGCGAAACGCGCTCTTTGCCGGCGTCATGCTGTTTGGCAAGTTCACGCTGCTGGCGTTCTACATTGCGTGGATGGGCGTCATCGTCATCTCGCAGCTTGCGGCAAAGCACGTTCGCCGGGCGCTTTCAGCGAGCGCGCTGTTTCTGGGCGTGATGTTCGGCGCGGGCATCCCCTGGGTGATCTATTTCGGCGCAAACGGCGCGCTGCCGGATTTCTTTCATTATTATTTTTACCAAAACATCTTCGGGTATTCCTATGTGGAGAATCCGACGCTGGCGAACACGCTGTTCATCGTCATCAAGAGCGTCGGCGCGTTTTCCTACCGCAACCCGCAGATCGCGTTGCTCATCGCGCTCGGACTCGGGTGGTTTTTACTGCAGAAGAAGGAGCGCGTGCGCGTGGTCGAGAAGATCAACGTGCTGCTGATGGCGGGGCTGCTCGCGTGCGCCATCTATATGGGCGGACAAGGCTACCGCTACTATGGGCTTGTGCTTACGCCGTTCATGGCGCTCGGACTCGTGCCGATCGCGCGCTGGCTGCAGGCGAGGCCTCGCGCCGGCTCGGCCAGGCCGTGGGCCTTCCGCGCGCTGTTTGGCGCGCTGTCGCTTGTGATGCTCGCGCTTGCGTTGTTGATTTCGGATAATCGTTACATGCTCTCCATCCGCCGCGAGGACACGCCGCAGGTGCGCTTTGCGTCCATCATGCGTGCGCGCAAGACGCAGGAGCAGATCTCGCTGCTTTGCTACGCGTGTCCGGACGGCGGCTTTTACCTGGCTGCGGACGTGATTCCCGCATACCGCTTCTTTGCGCGCGTCAATATGGCGCTGCCCGAGCTGCAGGAGGCGCAGAGCGGATACATTGCCCAGCGAAGCGCGGAGTTTCTCGTTACCCGAAATCTGGAGATCTCTCCGGATGGATATCAACTGATCGAAACCCAAACATTTTGGAGTGAAGAGCAAGATGACACATACCGTCTATACCAGCGCGTCGGATGAGCGCGCAAACACAAACGTCCGTATCCGCCGCGCGCTTGCCGTGCTGCTTTTGCTTGCGCTGGCGCTGTCGCTCGCGGGGTGCGACCTGTTCAAGGACCGCTCCGCGACGGAGCTGACCATCGACGACGCGGCGCTGATCGACACGGAGGATCTCGTTCAGTACGAAAATCTGCAAAAGCTCGATGTGCGCAAGGCGGTTCTCTCGGTGGACGACTATCTCGCGCTGCAGAGCGCGCTGCCAAACTGCAGCATCCTCTGGAGCGTGCCGATCGGAGACCAGCGCTACGACAACCAGGTGACGCAGCTTACGCTCCCCGCCGGAGCGGACGCGGCCGCGATTGAGCTGCTGCGCTACTTTCCGAATCTTACGAACGTGGACGCGCGAAACTGCACGAGCTACGACGCGCTGATGAGCAAGAGCCTGGAGCGAAGGGACATCACGTTTGTCTGGCAGGTGGAGATCGGCGGCGTGACGCTGCTCAACACCGACACCGTGCTGGACCTCTCCGGCAAGACGGTGGATGTCGAGACGCTGATGCGCGATCTCTACTATCTGCCGGCGCTCACATCCGCGGATATTACGGACACCGCCATTGGCGCAGAGGACGGAGCCGCGCTGGAAGCGCGCTATCCCAACATCGCGTTTTTGCGCACGATCGATCTCTTTGGCGTGAAGGCGAATACGGACGCGACGCAGCTCGATTTGACCTCGGCTGTCATTACGGACGATGCGCTGCTGCCGGACGCGCTCGCACCGCTCAAGCAGCTGACGAGCTGCGACCTGACGGGGCAGACGGTTTCATTTGAGACCATGGCTGCGCTGGAGGAGCGCTATCCGCTGGTGGCGTTTTCATTCTCCTTCGATCTCTTTGGCCAGCAGCTCACACCCGAGACCACCGAGGTCAATCTGCAGGGGCAGACGTTTACGAGCGTGGAGGAGGTTGCGCAGGGGCTGAGCCACCTGCCGAATCTTGCGCTGTGCGATATGTGCGGCACGGGGCTGACGAATGAGCAGATGACGCAGCTGCAGGCGCAGTTTCCCGCGGTGAAGTTCGTGTGGTACGTGCAGGTGGGCGCTTGGCAGCTGCGCACGGATATCGAAGCCTTCACCACGCAAAACCGCGAGGCGTTTCCCGGCGGCGCGGCGACATTTACCAAGGAAGGCAACACCAGATTGACGGACGAGGACACGGCTGCGCTGCAGTATTGCACCGATCTGGCCTATCTCGACCTGTCCGGCAACAAGATCACCGACCTGTCGTTTCTGGCCGGCCTGACAAAGCTCAAGCTGCTCTCCGTCGCAGGCAATAAGATAGCGGATCTCGCCGTGCTATCCGCGCTCACCGAGCTGGAGTTTCTCGAGATCTACTCCAACGCCTCCATAACGGATATTGCGCCGCTGTCCGGCCTTGCGAAGCTGACGCATCTCAACGCGGCGCGCACGGGTCTGGCCGACGTCACTGTGCTCAGCGAGATGAAGCAGCTCAAGATGCTCTGGATCATGACCACCAAGATCACGCGGGACGATCTTGCCAAGCTGACGGAAGCGCTGCCCGAGTGCACGATCTCCTCGCGCGGCTCAAACGCGCTCGTGGGAGACTGGCACAAGGCGGATATCTACCATACATTTGAGGTGTTGACAGGGCTTGCCGAGCCGGATTTGACGCCTACGCCGGAGCCATCCGCTTCTGCCGATCCAGCCGAAACGCCAACCCCCACGCCGACCACTGTGGGATAAAGCGCAAGATGACACGAGCCTGCCCGGTATCATGGGCAGGCTCGATTGCTAGAGCGGGAGCAAGAGGGGGCGTGTCAGGATAGAAAGAGAACGCAGACGAGCTCCTGCACGTCCCCGTTCTGGCTGCGGTAAGCGAGGAAACGGCAGCCGGAGAGGGAATCCTCGAAATCGTCTCCGGCCTTCGATAGCTGCAGCGCCTGCTCCGCCCAATAGCGGGCGCTGGCGGCCGTCAGCGCATCCTGCGCGTCACACGCGGGCAGCATATCCTCCAGCAAGGCGCGCACCGCATCCGGCAGCGCGCGTTCGAGCGCTTGCGACACTTCAGAAAGGTAGGCTTCGATCTCACTGTTTCCTTTGTTTTCGTATGAAGCGGGCAGAGAGAAGGTGAGCTCCACGGAGGAGACGCAGCCATCCTGCGTTTCGTAGCGCAGTGCGGCGGATACCTGCGGGGATGTGCCGTAGCGGATCGCATAGCGGCGTTCATCCCCCTCCTCCCGCTCGGCGGAAAACACCTCGCTGGTCGCCAGATAGGTTTCAAACACCGCGTCCGGCACGCCGCGGGAAGCGCTCTGCCGTTCCGCCGTCTCGGTAGGGGTCGGCGAGGCCGCGGCGGACACGGTCTGCACGGACGGGCTCTCTCCTGCGCGCTCCGTGCGCGAGAGCAGATAGATCGCCACGGCTGCGGCGACGATCAGCGCCACGAATACGATATTGGTGATCTGACGGCGTAGTTCCTGCCTCATGCGCGTGTGACTCCGATTGCAAAGATGCCGGTCGGGCGGAAAGCTGCACGACCGACACCAGTATAGCAGATTTTCGGATATTTTGGCAGAGAAAGAGCGGACGGACGGCAGTTTTTTAACCGCTTCGTCCGGTTTACTCGCCTTTTAGCCGCACTTGCTGAACCCGCACGCGCGGCAGATCACGCAGCCGCCCTCGTGCTCCACTTTGCCGCCGCACTCGGGACAGACGTGTACATCCGCGGCGGAGGCCGGTGCGGACGCGCCGTCGCCGCCCTGCGACGCTGGCGCGGCTTCCGGGGCAGCCGTTTTAGGCTGCGCATCCGGCGTGGCATAGTCCGCGCCGTTGTCGATGTATTTGCTGACCTTGAGCAGCACGCGCGCGATCGCATCCGGACACGAGGTGCAGCTCATGTTCTTTTGGCGGATGGTCGAGGGACAGCGGATGCCCTTGAGCTGGTCGTACACCTCGCCGATCGAGATGCCGCTGCGCAGCGCGATGGAGGTCAGCCGCGCTGTGGCCTCGCTCTGGCTGGGGCAGCCGCCCGCTTTGCCGGTGCTGGTAAACACCTCGCAGATGCCGTTTTCATCGTAGTTGACGGTGACGTAGAGCGTTCCGCAGCCGATATTCATCTCCTCCGTAAAGCCGCGGGTCACCGGCGGACGCGGACGCGGTTCGATCCTGCCGTAGTTCTCCGGCAGCGGGGCGCTCAGCTCCGGCTTCTCCTGCGCGGGCTGCCCGTCGTTGACTTTGCCGATGTTGAGCACCTGGCCCGTCCGGCTGCCGTCGCGGTAGATGGTTACGCCCTTGAGCCCCTCGCGGTAAGCGAGCAGATAGACCGCGTGGACATCCTCGCGCGTGGCGCTGTTTGGGAAGTTGACCGTCTTGGAGACGGCGTTGTCCGTGTGCCGCTGGAAGGCCGCCTGCATGCGCACATGCGCTTCAGGCGAGATATCGTGCGCCGAGAGAAACACGCGCCGCACCTGCTCGGGAATCTCTTCGATATGCGCGATGGTCCCCTCCGCCGCAATGCGCTGATAGAGCGCCTCGCTGTCGAGGCCGAGGGTGTGCAGCTTCTCCAGGAGCAGCGGATTGACCTCGACCATCTGCGTGCCGTCCATAACGTTGCGGATGTAGACGTATCCAAACACCGGCTCCACGCCGGAGGAGCAGCCCGCAATGATGGAGAGAGTGCCCGTCGGCGCGATGGTGGTTACGGTCGCGTTGCGGATGGGTTCCTCCGCGTTGAGCGTGCTCTCGGTAAAGAGCGGAAACGCGCCGCGCGAGGCGGCCAGGCTGCGGCTGGCGCTGTGGCCGGTCATTTCGATAAACGACATCACCTGCTCGGCAAAAGCGATGCCCTCTTCGGAGTCGTATGGGATGCCGAGTGCGAGCAGCGCGTCTGCAAAGCCCATCACGCCGAGGCCGATCTTTCGCGTGCGCTTGGTCATCTCTTCGATTCGCGCGAGCGGGTAGGTGTTGACGTCGATGACGTTGTCGAGGAAGTGCACGGCCTCGCTTACCGTGGACTCGAGCAGGTCGAAGTCAAGCCTTGCCGCGCCGTTTTCGGTCTTGAGCATGGAGACGAGGTCGATCGAGCCGAGGTTACAGCTCTCATATGGCAGCAGCGGCTGCTCGCCGCAGGGATTTGTGCTCTCGATCTCGCCGACGGTGGGGACGACATTGTCGCGGTTGAGCCGGTCGAGAAAGACGATGCCCGGTTCGCCCGTCTGCCACGCGGCGTCCACGATTTCGTCGAACACATCCCGCGCGTTGAGCTGCGAAACGGCTTTCTTCGACTTGGGGTCTACGAGGTCGTATGTCTCGCCTTCCTCGACGGCGCGCATGAACGCCTCCGTGAGGCCCACGGAGATATTGAAGTTGTTGATATCGCTCGTGTTGCTTTTGCAGCGGATGAACTCGAGGATGTCCGGGTGGTCTACGCGGAGGATGCCCATGTTGGCGCCGCGGCGTGTGCCGCCCTGCTTGACGGCTTCGGTGGCTACGTTGAACACGCGCATAAAGCTGACCGGTCCGCTCGCCACGCCGCCCGTAGAGCGCACGGTCGCGCCCTTTTGTCGCAGGCGCGAGAAGGAGAAGCCCGTTCCGCCGCCGGACTTGTGGATGAGCGCGGCGTTTTTGACCGCTTCAAAAATCTCCTCCATACTGTCGCCCACGGGCAGCACGAAGCATGCCGAGAGCTGCCCGAGCGGGCGGCCGGCGTTCATCAGCGTCGGGGAGTTCGGCAGAAACCGCAGAGACGTCATCAGCGAAAAAAACGCGTCCTCCGTTGCCTTCAGGTCCGCGTCGGAGTCATAGATCGCGTCTGCCTGCGCCACCGCGCGCGCTACGCGGCGGAACATGCCCTCCACGTCTTCGATGACGCGGCCCTGCTCGTCCTTTGCCAGATATCGCTTTTCGAGTACTTTCATCGCGTTGTCGCCGATGCCGTAGCGTGCCATAATTATCCCCCCGCCTTTTTTGCAGAATTGGGATCGGGTTTCAGCCGGTCCGTTTGAGAAGAGAAGACGCCTTCTTCAGGCGCAGCTTCAGCATATCACCATATCTGGTGCCAAGCAAGAAGATGCAAAACAATATATAGTGAGTTTACAGATCGTTAATGCTTTTTGCATCGGTTTGTGCGCAAAAGAAAGCCCGGGGGCTGGCCCCGGGCAGAGCGGGCGTCCGAAGCACGCTAGCGCTTGTAGTCGAGAATCAGCAGCCGCCGTTCACCGAGCGTGTCCCGCGTGAGGGAAGCGGTGTTTGCGTTGAGGTGGTGCACGCGGCGGTTCGCGTTGGCTGCCAGCAGGGGCTCGAGGCCCTCGATGTTGAAGTGCAGCGCGGGCGTCTTATAATGCATGGGAATGAGCACCTTGGCATTCAGGCGGTCGGAGAGCGCGGCTGCCGTCTTTGCGTTGATCGTATAGACGCCGCCGATGGGCGCGAGCAGAATGTCCACGTCGCCGATGGCTTCGACAGTTTCGTCCGGAAGCATATGCCCGAGGTCGCCCAGGTGCAGCACCTTCAGCCCGTCGATCCGGTAGAGGAAGATGATGTTGCTCCCGCGGTGCGCGCCCTTTGCGTTGTCGTGGTAGCTGGAAAAGCCGGTGATCGGGATCTCTCTCGCAAGGTGCTCGCCCGGCGTGCGGATGATCTGCGGCTCGCCCGTGACGATGGCGAGGCAGTTGTGGTCGTGGTGCTCATGGCTGATGGTGACCGCGTCGCACGCCAGATCATGCAGATCATAGCCCGTCTCACGGTCGCAGGGATCGGTCAGAATGGAATAGCCGCTTTCGGCGGTGAGCAGAAAGCAGGAGTGTCCGTACCAGGTCAGTTGCATCAACATCATCTCCTTTTATGAGAAAATAACCCTGCCGCAGCGCAGGTTCGTCGTGAAAGCGTCTTTGGTTTCAGCGGCGCATCAGGATCGCGAGAAAGGAAGTGGGGCAAAAGGCAGCGTCAGCGCGCGGCGGCGAGCAGCCGCCAGAGCGCACCGCCGAGCGCGCCGCAACGGGCCAGAAGCGCGGGCCGCTCTTGCGGGGAGACGGCGTGGAAAAGCGTCAGGGCCGCACGCTCCGCTCTGCGGCAGGCCGCCGGGCTTTCGTGCGCGGCTACCGCATAGAGCAGCGCGCGGTGAAAGGCGGCCATATCGGGACAGCCGGAGCCGCCGTGCCGCGCGAGCGCGCGCATGCGATTTTCGGCATGGGTTTCACGGAGCGGATCGGGCGCGGGGATCGCCGCGTTGACCTCGTCTGCCAGAGCGGAAAAAAACGCGGGCGTGAAGTCGAAGAGCAGCCATCCGTTGACCATGCGCACGCACCGCACCAGCTGCACGCCATAGAGCGAGCCGTAATCCGGCGTGGAGAGCGGGGCTGCGCCGGTGTATTGCGAGGGGCGAAACGCGGCGTGCGCGTCTCTCGCCGGCAGGCGGATGCGTTGCGCGTCGCCGGGCGACGGCGTGAGCCGTGCGCGGATTTCGCTTTCGTACGGCGGTGTCATAAAGTCAGTTTATCCATGCTGCCGCGCGCTGTCAATGATCAAGGGCACGAACGGGCATTTTTTTCCAACGAATGCGGTGAAGTAGCGGGCGGGAACGGCAGCGGCGGGCGAACAAAGCGGCTGCTGCGCGAAGATACGCGCAGCCAGCGCATGAAATGTGAAAATCGCGCGGACGTTTCCCGCGGGTACGTGCGTGTGGTATACTGATAAAAGCGGCGTGCGCGGAACGGATGTTGCGCGATGGAGAATCGAAATTCAGATTTGACACGCGCCGTATGCGCCCGCTGCGCATAAGATGAAACACGGAGGCCGCTATGCCGAACAAACAGCTGCGCTGCCAGGTCATCGTCCGCATTTTCGGCGAAGAAAAATGCTTCGGCCCGGGGGTGGCGGACCTGCTGGAACGTGTGGATCGCCTGCACTCCCTGCGCAAGGCAACCATCGAGATGGATATGGCCTACAGCAAGGCCTGGAAGATCGTCAAGACCGCGGAGGCAAACCTTGGATTTGCGCTGCTGCTCTCCGTCACCGGTGGCAAAGGCGGCGGCGGCGCGGAGCTGACGCAGGAGGCGCGGGGGTTCCTTGCGGCCTACCGGCAGTTGGAGAAGTCCGTGCGCAGCTATGCGGACGAGGCGTTTGTCGAGATTTTGGGCGGCTGAGTACCGGAGGAGGCGACTGCGATGCGGTTTACAAAAGTACATGGATTGGGTAATGATTTTATCCTGCTGGACGGCAGGGAAGAAACGCACGACTATCGCGCGCTTGCGCCGCGGCTTTGCCACAGGCAGACCGGCATCGGCGCGGACGGGTTGTTGATCCTGGAAGCAAGCGAAACGGCGGACGTGCGCATGCGCATCGTCAACGCGGATGGCAGCGAGGCGGAGATGTGCGGCAACGGCATCCGCTGCTTTGCAAAGTACGTCTATGAACGTGGCGTCGTTTGCGAGCCGGCGTTCTCGGTAGAGACGCTCGCGGGGATCATGCGGCCAGCGCTCGTGCTGCGCGACGGAAAAGTGGACGGCGTGACCGTGGATATGGGCAAGCCGTATCTGGAGTGCGCCGAGATTCCCGTCGCCGGAGAGGGCCGTTGCATCGACCGCGCGCTGACGGTGCGGGGGCGGTCGCTGCGCTACACGAGCGTGCTCGTCGGCGTGCCGCATACGATCCTCTATGTAGACGACCCGACCGATCCGGCCTGGATGGACCTCGGCTGGGACATCGAGCATGCGAGCGTCTTTCCCAAGCGAACCAATGTCAACTTCGTTTGCGTGACGGATGAGCATACACTCGTGATGCGAACGTTTGAGCGCGGCTGCGGGCCGACGCTCGCCTGCGGTACGGGCGCCTGCTCGGCGGCGGTGGCGAGCTATCTCAACGGTAAGACAGGGCGCAGTGTGGACGTAAAACTCGAGCTGGGCTCGCTGCACATCGACTGGGCGGAGGACAACCACGTCTACATGACCGGCCCGGCGGAGATCGTGTATACGGGGGAGATCGGGCTGTAAGCGCCCGGCCGCCGGTGTGCAATCCGGCGGGAACTGCCGGTGGCTCGGGGGCGGAAAACCGCCCTTTTTATTCGCGCCGGGCGGGAAGAAGAGAAGAGTCGGTCCAGATGCGGGTCAACCCATTGTCAGCGGCTGCAGAGTGTGATACGCTTTGGTTCAGACGTTTGCCTACCCGGCGGACGGACCGATCTGTTTTTGCAATTCTTTTGGATGGGAGCACAGACGAAAATGGAGACCAGGTCAATCACCGAAGGTTCCGCGCCGGATGCGGCGGCCGCGGAGCGGCTTCGCAAACAGACGTTTCACCGCAACAAATGGTTCTATTCCATCAGTGGAATCGGCCGAGACATGAGCTATGCGCTGATCGACTCATTCCTGCTGGTCTACATCCAGTTTGGCGTTTCGCTCACACTGGCGCAGTTCACGACGCTGAGCCTGATCATCGGCGTGGGTGGGCGCATATGGGATGCGCTCAACGACCCGCTCATGGGCGCCATCATCGAAGGCTCACACTTCAGAAAAGGCAAGTTCCGCCCGTGGATCCTGCTCGGCGCCATCCTCTGTGGGCTGGTGATCATCACGATGTTCAATGTGCAGAGCATCCCCGGCTGGCGCTTCGTGGTGTTCATGACGGTGATGTACCTGCTTTGGGAATCCACATTCACCATGAACGACATCGGCTATTGGGCCATGCTGCCGAGCCTTTCGAGCGTTAAGGAGGAGCGAAACTCCATCACCACGCTCACGGTGCTCTTCGCCGGCGTCGGCGCCATCTTGGCGCAGGGCATCATCCCGCAGGTGACCGTGGGCGACATGCGCGCGGGCTATCGATTCGTCTCCATCCTGATCGCCGCAGCGTTTATCGGATTTCAGACGATGCTGTACTTCACAGTGAAGGAGCCGCCGCGCCGCAAGGCGGAGAAGAGCGAAAACATCTCGCTCAAGCGGATGTGGAAGACCATTGCGCGAAACGACCAGGTACTCTGGATGACGCTGTCGATGCTCTTCTATAACATCGGCAGCACGATGCTCATCGCGCTGGCGGCGAATCTGCTGTATATGGAGATCGGCTACAACGGCACGCTCTACTTCTATGTGGTGGTTGCATATGGCGTGACGATGGTTGCGGTCAATGCGCTCTACCCCGTGCTGACAAACAAGCTTGGGCGCGCGCGCCTGCAAAATCTAAGCATCCTTCTGGCGATCGTTGGCTATGCGTTTATCGCGTTGATGGGTTGGTCGCCGGTGCTGCCGTTTCATATCGCGCTGCTGTGCGCGTTTTGCATGATGGTCTCCGCGGGGCAGTCGCTCTTCTACATGTCCTGCATCATCAATATGACCAACTGTGTGGAGTACAACGACTATAAATTCGGCGAGCGCAACGAGGCGGTGGTCTCGACGCTGCGCCCGTTTATGGCGAAATTTGCCGCGGCGATGCATACGCTCATCGTGACGCTGGTGCTTGCCGTATCCGGCACGTTTCTGCTCAGCCAGTCGATCAGCACGCTCGAGACGCAGCGCGACTTCTTCGATAAGCATGACGCGGCGGATCAGGCCTACTACATCACACAGGTGCAGCGCTATCTGGGAGAATTTGAGGGGCTTACGGCGGGAACGCCGGCGTATCAGGCCGCTGTGGAGGCGGTTGGCACGCAGATCACCGCGGATGCGATCATCAGCAAATTTCAGCTTGACGCGGAGTATGTGCCCGCGCTGAGCGACGCGATGATCCTCTTTACCAACGCCGAGGGCGAGCAGATCGAGATGGACAGGCTCGGTGCGTTTGACGCGGAAAGCATCGTAGCGGCGGACAGCGGCACGTTTTCGCTCAAGATCGACGACCTCGACAGCGGCGAGGAGAGCGCGGCAAACCTGCATTTTCGCGACCAGAGAACGACAGGCATGCGCATCTGGGTGCGGCTTGCGGCGACGCTGCTGCCCGCGCTCCTTTTGCTGCTCGCACTATTTGTTCAAAAAAAGAAGTTTATCATCGACGAGGCGTTTTACGACCATATGATGCAGCAGATCAACAGCCGCAAAGAAGAGGAGAGCACTCCGGCGTAGCTCCAATGCGCACGGAGACACGCAAACGCGCCGGGAAATCCGGCGCGTTTGCGTTTGGAAACCGTGGACCAGAGCTGTTTACCGGACCCAGTCCGACGCTTCGGGGAAGCAATGCATATGCGTCGGCGAGAGCGTTCGGTAGCCGTCGCTGAGGCCGCGCAGCCTGCGCAGACCAAAGCGGATCGAGCGCAGCTTGAAGTACATGCAGATGCTCGAGGCCGTCTTTTCGTCAAACTGGCTTTTGTGGCAGGCGAGCGCCTCCGCGCGTGCGCAAAAGCAGCTGCCGACCGGCAGGTAAGCGTTTGCCTTGTCGGTGTAGTAAAACGCGAGCGCCTGCACCGCGTGGCTGCCGGAGGCGCCGATGCTCTGCATGACGCCGGTGAAGGGCGCCATATTCATGCTCATCTTCGCCGCAAGGCCCGTCTTGATGTGGTCGACGTGGCATTCGCTGATCACGTTTGGATCGGGTGCGAATACCGCGTCCGGCTTGAGCCGGACGATCTGCTTTGCGATCTCACAGGCGGCATCCTCCATGCGGTACATGCCGCCGTCGTGAAACGGCAGAAAGGTTACGTCCGTCACGCCGAGAAGCGCGGCCGAGGCGAGCGCCTCCTGCTGCCGGATCTTCACCAGCTCGTCACCATACAGCGCGGGGTCGAGCGCGCCCATGCGCCCGTCTGTCAGAATCAGAAACGAAACATGCTTCCCGGCGCGGGTCAGCGTGCGCACACTCGGCGCGCAGGCGACCTCGATATCGTCCGGATGCGGACCGACGAAGAGATACCGTTCGAACGAGGCAAGCCGCGGAATCGGAGTGACGCGCTTCATGATGGCGTTAAACATATGAAAAAACCTCCGTCGAAGAAAGATAAGCCGTCTCAAACCCAGTATATCACGCACGCGGCGTTGCCGTAAGGGAGCAAGCGGGGTATAATGGAAATGCATCGGACAAATGCGATGATTGCGATGCGACGGAGGGGAAGGATATGCCGATACCGCAGGTGCTCGGACAGCAGATCCTGGAGGGAAGCATCGATCTTTGCCGCGTGGCGGTGCAGGCGGATGCGGCGCTCGAGGGCGCGCGCGAAGGCGTGCTTGCCATGCTGAAGCTGGGTGAGGCGCACCCAGCCGAGGCCGGATTGCAGGCGGCGTTTTGCCAGAATACGGCGTTTGGGCCGGAGCAATACGCCATCCGCGCGGATGCGGGCGGGGTAAGCGTCGAGGCGGGCGGCATCGCGGGCGCGGTGTATGCCGCGGCGACGCTTGCGCAGCTTTGTGCGGAGCACGGCGGGCGGCTGCCCTGCTGCCGGATCGAGGACGCGCCTCGATTTGGCTGGCGCGGGTTCCTCATCGACGTGTGCCGCCATTTTTTCCCGATGAAGACGCTTCACACGCTGGTCGACCTGCTGGCGTACTATAAATACAATCGCCTCCACCTGCACCTGACGGAGGATCAGGGGTTTCGCTTTGAGAGCGAGCGATTCCCGCTGCTCAACAGCGTAGGCTCATTTCGCAAGAGCACCTTTGTCAAGCACGGCGGCGTAAAGGGGCAGGACGGGGTCCCCCACGGGGGCTACTACACGAAGGCCGAGCTGCGCGAACTGGTGCGCTATGCGAAGGCGCGCGGCATCGAAATCGTGCCGGAGATCGATATGCCGGGGCACGCCCTTTCGATCATGGCGGCATATCCCGAGCTGGCCTGTTTCCATGAGCCGGTCGAGGTGGCGACGCGTTTTGGCATCACCGATTTTTCCAAGAAGCTCTTCTGTGCGGGCAGCGAGGAGACATATGCGTTTCTGTTTTCGCTGCTGGATGAGGTGATGGAGCTCTTCCCGTTCCCTTACCTGCATATCGGCGGGGACGAGGCGGCCAAGGAGGACTGGAAGCGCTGCGAGCGCTGTCAGCGCGTGCTGCGCGAGCAGGGGCTCAAGGATGAGCGGGAGCTGCAGGGCTATTTTCTCAACCGCGTAATCGGGCATCTCGAAGCGCACGGCAGGAGAGCCGTCGTGTGGAACGACGGACTCTGCGGCGGGCTCGATCCGCGCGCGATTGTGCAGTTCTGGACGCCGTGGTACCTCGAAGGGCCGGGACGCACCGTGCGGCGCATCAACGGGGGCGGCGCGGCGATCCTGAGCCCGTTTACAAACCTATACTACGACTACCCCTATGCGCTGACACCGCTGAAAAAGACCTACCGCTACCGCCCGACCCTGCGCGGCGTGCGCAAAAGAAGCGAGGCAAACATCCTCGGTGTGGAGGCGGCTATCTGGACGGAGTGGGTGGAGACGGAGAAGAAACTCTTCTTCAACACGCTGCCGCGCCTTGCGGCGACGGCGGAGACGGGCTGGTCGACGCGGGAGAAGCTCCGCTATGCAGGCTTCCTGCGGCGGCTCGTGCCGCACAATGCGCTCTACGGCCGGCTGGGGCTGGCGTATGCGCAAGGGGTTGAGAAGCCGCTGCCGCTTGCCAAGCGCATCCGCGGGGTGCTGGCATACGCCAAGAGCGATACCCACGCCGAACTGCCGGGAAAGACGGAGCAATAGACTATCGACAGATCAACACGAAGGAGTGAATGATATGAACGAAACGCTGAACAACCTCAAAACACGCAGGAGCATACGCTCCTACCTGCCCAAACAGGTGGACAAAGCTGTGCTCGACCAGGTGCTGGAGGCCGGCACCTATGCACCGACCGGAGGCGGACGGCAGACGCCGGTCATCGTCGCCGTGCAGGACGAGGCGACGGTAAAGCAGCTTTCGCGCATGAACGCGCGGGTGATTGGCAACGACAGCGACCCGTACTACGGCGCGCCGACGGTGCTCGTCGTACTCGCGGACCGTTCGCGCGGCACCTACCTGCTCGACGGCGCGAGCGTGATCACCACGCTGCTCAATGCGGCGCACGCGGCCGGACTTGCCTCCTGCTGGATCCACCGCGCAAAGGAGATGTTTGAGAGCGACGAAGGTAAAGCCCTGCTGAAAAAATGGGGCATCGAGGGGGACTATGAGGGCGTGGGCCAAGTCATTCTGGGCTACGCGGCCGGCCCTGCGCCCGAGCCCGCGCCGCGCAAGGCGAACTACGTCGTCCGCGTCTAGGCAAACCCCAAAAGCGTTGGACTGCGTGCGGATTCAAAGGCTGCTTCAGAGAGCCGGCGCGGCGTATGCCGTCGTAGCCACAGGGGAGATCCACTTCGACCCCGTGTTTCGCGCGGCCTGCGAAAAAAACGCCTGCGGGTTCTATGGTGCGTGCTGGATGTGCCCGCCGGACGCGGGGGAGATCGGCGCGCTGATCGAGCGGGCGCGCACGTTTGAGCGCGCGCTGGTGTTCCAGAGCGTGTACCCGGTCGAGGATTCGTTTGACATCGAGGGTATGCGGCGCGCAGGACGGGCGCATAACCACCTGGTCTGCCGCCTGCGTGCGGCTGCGGAAAACGGCGGATTACCCTGCTTTGCGCTCGGCGCGGGAGCCTGCGGCGGCTGCGCAACGTGCGCACGGCGCGAAAACGTACCCTGCCGTCATCCGCAGCGCGCGGTCATCCCGCTTGAAGCGGCGGGGGTGGACGTGCTGCAGCTCTCCCGGCTGGCCGGGCTTCCCTACCTCAACGGGAAAGACACGGTGACGTATTTCGGCGCGGTCTTTTTCAACGGCGCGCCGGAGAAGCTTTCGGCAAAGGCGCCGGCAACTCCCAAAAAACACAGGAGCAACGCATGAAGATTCTCGTATGCAATGTAGGCAGTACATCGCTGAAATACCGTCTGTTTGATATGAACGGCGCGGAGGAGACCCTCTCCGAAGGGCGCATGGAGCGCGTCGGCACACAGGCGGGCGCGTGGACGCACAAGGACGCAGGCTTTGATGCGCAAAAGCAGACGCTGCCGATTCCGGACTACGCCGCCGGCATACGCCTCATGCAACAGGCGCTGCTTTCGCGCGCGCTCGGTTCGATGGAGGCGCTGGACTGCGTGGCATTCAAGGTGGTGCATGCAAAGGGCGTGACCGGCGTGCAGTTGCTCGACGAGGCGGTGCTTTCCGCCATGGCGGCGTTCAACACCGTTGCTCCGAGCCACAATCCGCCTTACATTGCGGCGATCCGCCAGTTTCAGGCGGCGCTGCCGGACACGCCGATGATCGGCTCGTTTGAGACGGGTTTTCACGCGACCATGCCTCCGGAAGCGTATCTGTACTCCATCCCGATCGGGCTGAGCAGGACGCACACCATCCGCCGCTACGGCTTCCACGGCGCGTCGCACGAATATGTATCTGTGCGCACGGCGGAGTTGATGGGCCGAAGGGATTTCAAGCTGATCTCGTGCCATCTCGGCGGGAGCGGCTCGCTCTGCGCCGTCGTCAACGGCAGATCGGCGGACACCAACCTCGGCCTTTCGCTGCAGTGCGGAATCATGCACAACAACCGCTGCGGGGACATCGACCCGTATATTCCGATCTACCTGATGAAGGACTTCGGCTACACGCTCGAGCAGATCGAGACCATGCTCAACAAGCAGAGCGGTTTGCTGGGCATGAGCGGCGTATCCAACGACCTGCGGGACGTTGAGGCAGCGGCAGCGCAGGGCAACGAGGACGCAAAGACCGCCGTGGAGAGCTACTGCTATCAGATCAAAAAGCAGATCGGCGCATACGCCGCGGCAATGGGCGGCGTGGACGCGGTTTCGTTTGCGGGCGGCATCGGCGAAAACAGCGCGCTCGTGCGGCAAAAGGCGCTCGAAGGACTGGATTTTATGGGCGTCTCGCTCGACCCGGAGAAAAACGAGGCGGCAAGGCCCGACTGCGAGCTGACGAAACAGGGCGGCCGCGTGCGGATCTTCTGCATTGCAACCAATGAGGAGATCGTTGTCGCGCGCAAAGCAAAGCAGTGGCTCGAGGGGCGGCTGGAGCGCGCAAACATGTGACAATACGCGCGTCGGCAGTTGCATAAAGCGCACTTCACAGTTAATTCACGATCTCATAAGAATGCCGAAATCCCGCATGGGATCGGCATTTTCTATCGAAAAAATGCGTAGAATCACGTTGGGTCATCCGCTCTTGTTATTCATTCCGATTGCAAAGCAAAAACGATTGGTTTATACTGCGCTTATGAAACGGAAAAAACGCAAATCCAGATCAAAAGCGGAGATCATCACGGGCGTGCTGTATGGAATCTTCGGGCTTTTCGTGCTCGCGGCGCTGTATGGCATCGGCCGCGGTGCGTATGCGCTCATGGGCGTGACCGTGGGAAATCACTACTACGCGTCGCTGGCGAGCGAGGCCGCGCCCGCGGAGGCGGTGGATTTTGCGCTGCTTGCAAAAGAGAACCCCGAGGTGTGCGCTTGGGTACGGCTGGCAGGCACGGCGATCGACGTGCCGGTGGTCAAGACCACGGATAACGCGTTTTATCTCAATCACCGTTTTGACGAGAAGAGGAACAAGCTCGGCACGCCGTTTATCGACGCGGGCAACAACGGCGACTTCTCCGACCGGCACACCGTTATCTACGGGCATGCGCTCAAGAGCGGCGCGATGTTCGGCTCGCTCTGGGAGTATGAAAACCCCAACTTCTACGCGCGAAACCCCGAGATACAGCTCTTCCTGCCGGATGGATCGCAGCTGGCGCTGGAGGTGTTTGCCTGCGCGCGCGTGGAAGGGGTGCGCAGCGCCATCCCGATCTCCTTTGCCAGCGAGGCGGCGTTCCTCTCCTTTGTCGATGATCTGAATGAGGCGTCCGCGTTTTCAAGCAACGTCAAAGTCTCCGCGCAAGACCGGCTCGTCTCCTTTTGCGTCGTGCCGCCGGATGGCGGAGACGGGCGGCTGCTGGTGAGTTGCCGGGTTGCATCCGTCGCTGCGGATGCGGTGCCGGACGCCGCGCAGCAGCAGACGCCGGAGCAATCGCCGCAGGAGACGCCGCTGACCATGCAGTGACCCCGCGCCGGTCGATCCCTGCGGCGGATGCGCATAGTTGCGGGCGACGAGCTGCGCTTTTTAACGATCACAGCGTTTTTTTCACACGTTGAACCGCCTGCGCAGGCGGTTTTTTGCAAATGCTGGCCGGGTGGATTCTGTTCTTTTTTGAAAAAATGTGGTATTCTATACCAGGTCTCAAAATGCGGCCTCTCAATATGCACCGGAAATGGACGCAATGCCGTGCAACCGGGCATGGGGGTGCGAGGTGTTCTATGTGAAAGCACGCGGTGCTTTCCGGTTGGATGCCGGCGTGGATACGCCGACAGAACAGGACGAGCAAAGGAACAAAAGGAGGAGATCGATATGAAGACGAGACGCATGCTTGTGGCACTTGCGCTCTGCGCGACGCTGCTGGTTACCATCGGCTGCGCGGCAAAGGGGCAGAGCCAAAGCAGCACGGCTTATTCCGAGCCGTCCGCCATGTATGATATGTCTGCGGCGGAGGCGGAGGAGACGGGCGCGTATACGAACGACGTTGCTTCTCAGGTGGAGTCCGGCGAGGTTGCCGGCGACTTCGATGTGCGCAAGATCATCTACACCGCGGATATGACCGTTACGGCGGACGACCCCGGCGCTGCGCTGAGCGATCTGATCGAAAAAGCGCAGGCGCTCGGCGGCTATGTCTCTGGCTCGTACTCAACCACGGACGACAGCGGAACGGACTATGCCTACGCCACGATCAAAGTGCCGGCCGATCAGCTCGAGGTGCTTGTGACCGCAGCCAACGCGTTGGGCAAGGTGAAGGATTACCGGCTCAGCTCGGATGATATCTCGCTTTCCTACTACGATATGCAGGCGCGGCTTGACAACGCCAAGGCGGAGGAGCAGCAGCTGCTGCAGATCCTCGCCAAGGCTGAAACGGTGGAGGATATCCTCGCCGTGCGCGAGAGCCTGACCAGCGTGCGCGCGGATATCGAGAGCTACACCGCGCAGATGAACCTCTGGGACAACCTCGTGTCCTACGCCACGCTCAACGTCACCCTCAACCGCACGCCCAAGACGGCGGTGGAGGGCGAAAGCGAGCTGATTCAGATGTGGAAGGCTTCGGACGTTTGGAGCAGGATGACGAAGGGCTTCCAAAACAGCGCGCGTTTCGTGGTGAACGCCATCGGCGCCATCGGCATTTTCCTTGCGGTCGCCGTGATTCCGGCGGGCGTGCTGTTTGTGCTCATCGGCGTTCCGATCATCGCACACAAAAAGAATAAGCGCAAGAAGGCGGCCGCGCGTGCGGCGCAGCAGATGGAGTCCGCAGAGCCGGACGGCACCGTCAAGAAAAACGAATGAGACGATTTTAATTTCAGGGGGATGGAATAGGTGGTAACGATCAAAGAGGCCGTGACCAAGAAGGACTTGGTCGAGTTCATGGAGTTTCCGCTCACGCTCTACAAGGATAACCCCTACTATGTGCCGGATATCCTGGCAAGCCAGGTCGCCGACATGCAAAAGGACAGGAATCCGGCCTTCGCATTTTGCCGGGCCAGGGCGTTTCTCGCCTATCGGGACGGGCAGATCGTAGGCCGCATTTCGGGGATCATCAACGACCGCGCCAACGCGTCGTTTCAACGCAAGTACATGAACTTCACACAGGTGGATTTCATCGACGACGACGAGGTTGTGGATGCACTCTTCGACACGGTGGAAACCTGGGCGCGGGAGCTTGGCTGCGAGGCGATGCACGGCCCGCTTGGTTTTTCGGATATGGACCGTGAGGGCATGCTGATCGAAGGATTTGACCAAAGAAGCCTGTTCTACACCTATTATAACCATCCGTACTATCTTACCCAACTCACGCGCCGTGGCTACGACAAGCAGGTAGACTGGGTGGAGATGCGGCTCACCCTTCCGACGGAGCCCATCGAGTCGATCAGCCGCGTGTCGGACTATGTGAAGAAGCGCAAAAAGCTGCACGTGGTCAACCTCGGCGATAAGCCGATCCGCGCGCTGATCAACGACGTATTCCAGCTCTACAACAAGGCATACGTGCTCTTTGGCATGATTCCGCTCACGCCGGAGCAGATCGAAAAATACGTCGGCGAATTCCGCCCGATGGTCGGCAGGCGCACCACGTCGTTTGTCTACACGGAAGAGGGCGAGATGGTCGCCTTCGGCGTGTGTTGTCCGGCGCTCGACGGCGCGATGCAGAAGATGCAGGGGAAGACCCTGCCGTTTGGCTGGATGCGTCTGCTGCGCGCGCTCAAGGGAAAAAACGATACGGTGGATCTGCTGCTCATCGCCGTGCGGCCGGATCTGCAGGGTCAGGGCGTCAACGCAGTTGTGCTCGACGACATGCAGCACAAGCTCATCAAGGCCGGCGTACGCTATGCGGAAACCGGGCCGATGCTCGAGGTAAACGAGCATATCCTCGCGCAGTGGGAGCGCTTTAGCGCGGTTCAGCACAAGCGCCGCCGCTGCTTCGTCAAGACGCTCTAGCGCGCTACAGCCGCTTGTTTTGAATAACAGCCGGCGATTTCGGCAGTTTGATACAATTTAACGGCGCTATGTGACAAAAATCGGTCCTGCGACAGGGAGTGTGCTACAATTTTAGCATATTCATCAGGGAGGTATCGATTCATGAGACTGAGCGCACCGAAATTTATCATCTGGCTGATCGCGCTGATCCTCGCCGCGCTGGCGATTCTGAGCAAGTTCATCGGGATCCCCGTGATCGGCGGCTTTGTCAGGCAGTACGACTTCTGGGTCATGACCGCCGCATACGGCCTGCTTCTGCTCGGAACGCTGTTCCGCGGCCTGTAAGGGAACACACAAGTCAAAAAAATGCCTGCTGGAAAGCGGGCATTTTTCTTGTGCGATTCTGTCGCATGGGCGGACTACTTTACGTCGGAAAGCCGCCGGACGAAGTAGGTCTTTAGCTGCTCGAGCGCCTCGGCCGCGCCGGAGACGGATGGGGCGGTGCCCTGCGCGAGCGTGCCGCGCCCGCCGCCCTTGCCGCCAAGCGCCGCGTTGACCGCGGGCATGAGCTCGGAGACGTCCAGCGGGAACCCCGCACCGGCAAAGAGCACGTAGAGCAGGCGGCCGTCGTACTCGCTCAGCAGCAGCACGAGCGCCCGCTCGGCGCCGCAGGCCTGCGCGAGGTCCTTGAGCCGCGCCGCGTCCACGCCCGAGACCAGGCGCGCGACCACGCGGCATCTGCCCGCCGGCGCGGCGCCGGAGAGGAACTCTGCCGCCATGTATTCGTTGAGCGCGCGGGCAAGCTCGCGTTCGCTCTTCTTGAGCGCGCCGTAATCGTCCGAGAGCTTCTTTACTGCGCCGGCGGCGTGCTCGCGCCGGCAGGAGAAGCGCCGCGCGACGGCGTCGAGATCGTCGTGCTCCGCGCGATGCAGCGCGAGCGCCCGTTCGCCGCAGAAAAACGTGATGCGCGTGCCTCCCTTATAGCTGCAGGCGTCCGCGATGAAGACGGAGCCGATCTCGCCCGTATGCGCGCAGTGCGGCGCGCAGCAGGTGCACATATCCGCACCTTCGATGGAGACGATGCGAATCGGTGGCACAAGCCCTTCTGCGTGCTTGCGCAGCGGCAGGTGTGCAACGTCCGCCTCCGCGCTGTAAAACGTCGCCCGGACAGGCAGGTTCTTCCAGACGAAGCGGTTGGCCAGCAGCTCTGCTTCCTTTATCTGGTCATGACGCAGGGGTTGGTCGAAGTCGATGGTTGCGTAGTCCGGCGCGAGATGAAAGCCGACGTTGCTCGCCGAGAACAGCTCGTAAAACGAAAACGAGAGCAGGTGCTCGCCGGTGTGCTGTTGCATGAAGTCGAATCTTCGTGCCCAGTCGATCCGCCCCGCGAACGTCTCGCCGACGGGCAGCGCGCGATTCACGCGGTGGTAGATCTCGCCGCCCTCCTCGCGCACGTGGGACACCGCGGCGTCGCCGAGCGTGCCGGTGTCCGAAGGCTGGCCGCCGCCTTCGGGGAAAAACACGGTCTGGTCGAGCACGACGTCGAAGCCGTCCCCTGCGGGCGCGCAGGAGAGCACGCGGGACGCCGCTTCGGCTTGGTGACTATCCTGGTCATACAAACGCTTTGTCAAAATACCGACCTCACTTCCGAATTCTTGATAGGCCGCAAACCCCGGCGGCGCTTAGATCAGCGCAAACTGCTTGAGCGCAAAGATGAACAGAAACATCGTGACGATCGACAGCACGCTGGTGATCGCAACCAGCGTGCCTGCCAGTTCGTCGTCCGCCTGCATGCCGACGGCCATCGTATAGGTGATCATGGCGACCGGCGCGCCGAAGATGATGAGCGTGACCACGATGAACTCCCCGCGAAAGCCGAGCAGCAAAAACGCCCCGACGACGACCAGCGGGATGACCAGCAGCCGCAGCAGCGAGACCGCCGTGATAGCGGCGCGGTTCTTCTTCACGGTGTCAAACGAGATCGTGCCGCCAAGCAGCGTAAAGGCCAGCGGCGTTGTGGCGGCGGCGAGGCTGTCTACGGGCTTTTGCAGCACCGGCGGCAGCACTACGTTCAGCAGGTTTGCCGCAAAGCCGGCAAAGCACGCGACCATGATGGGATTGGTGATCACCCGCAGCAGCACTTTGTGAAAGCGGACGCGTTCGCCGCGGTAGCGCTCCATTGCGACAACGGAGAGGATGCCGTAGAGCGGCACGCAGAGGGAGATGCCGATGGACATCATGCCCAGGTTGTCCTCACCCAGCAGCGCCGCGGCGACGGCGAGGCCGAAGATGGCGTCGTTGGAGCGGAAGATGCCGAGGATGAGCACGCCGCGCCGGCGGTTCTCCTTGCAGAAAGCCGGCACGAGCAGCGCGGTGAGCGCGTAGATGGATAGGATGCCGACGGCCATATACAGCAGAAACGGCGTGTCGAACATGGCTTCGAGGTCGCTTGCGGCAAGGGCGCGGTAGCACATCAACGGCAGCGTGACGTAGTAGACGATGTTGTTCGCTCCGCGCAGGATGCGCTCGTCGACGGTCCCGGTTTTGCGCAGCAGCACGCCGATGAGCATGTAGATCATCAAGGGCGCGACGACGTTGAAGGAAAGGATCAGGTTCTCCATTCGGTATCCCGCTTTCGCAGTCTGCGCCGGATGAAACGGCGCGATATTGGATGCATTATACCACATCCGCCTGCGCTTCGGGGCGGGAAAGCGCGATTGCTCCGCCCGGTTTTTTCCGTCCGCGGCGGGGAGCGGAAACGTAAACACCCTGTAAAATACGCTTGCATTGCGGCCAATCGGGCAGATACTTGTTCCTTTTGCCGATAAATGATGGTATGATGACTAAAAGGCCGCGCGGCACAGCGCGGGCCGAAGGCGAGGATCAAACAACGGCGATATCGCAGCGTAACACCCGGGGGTTGCAGCAATGAGCAGATTTTCGGACGAAACAGCACTCTACTACTTTAATCGCGGCGTTTCCACGGCGGCATATCTGGAGTTGGGGTGCCATGAAGGCACCGGAGAGTATGGGGAACGTGTATTTCGCTTCTCCGTATGGGCGCCGAACGCGGAGTTCATCAGCGTGGTCGGTACCTTCAATTTTTGGAACGCGGAGGCGGACCCGATGGAGCGCGTCGGCATGACCGGCGTTTGGGAAGCGACCATCGGCGTGGCGCAGCCGGGTGATCTGTATAAATACGCAATCGGAACCAACACCGGCGAGGTGATCCTCAAGGCGGATCCCTTCGCTTTCCGCGGAGAGGCACACGGTACGGCCTCGGTCGTTGGCGATATGCCGTACTACGAGTGGAGCGACGGGGAATACCTCGATTGCCGCGCGGAGCAGGGTGATTCCTACGGCCAGCCGATGAATATCTACGAGGTGCACTTCGGCAGTTGGAAGCAGGGGCTCGGATACCGTGAACTGGCGGACGAGCTGATCGACTACGTGGTGGACATGGGCTACACGCACATCGAGGTCATGCCGCTGACGGAATACCCGTATGATCCGAGCTGGGGCTACCAGGTGACGGGTTACTATGCGGCAACGGCGCGCTACGGCGAGCCGGAGGAGCTGATGTATCTCGTAGACCGCGCGCACAGCGCGGGCATCGGCGTGATCATGGACTGGGTCCCCGCGCACTTCACGCGCGACGCGCACGGGCTTCGCCTCTTCGACGGCACGCCGCTGTTTGAGCACCCGGATCCGCGCCGCAGCGAGATGCCCCAGTGGGGCACGCTGTTGTTCAACTTTGAGCAGACGCAGGTGCAGTCTTTCCTGATCTCCAGCGCCATATATTGGCTGCGGGAGTACCATTTCGACGGGCTGCGGGTGGACGCGGTGAGCGCCATGCTCTACCTCGACTTTGGCAAGCAGCCGGGCGAATGGCTGCCGAACCGCTACGGCGGGCACGATAATCTGGACGCGATCGCGTTCTTTCGCAAGCTCAACTCCGCGGTGCGAAACCTCGACGGCGGCAAGATGCTCTTTGCCGAGGAGAGCTCCGCGTATCCTTATGTAACGCGCCCCGTCTCGGAGGACGGGCTGGGGTTTGTCTACAAATGGAACATGGGCTGGATGAACGACATGCTCGACTATATGGGCATGGACAGCATCTACCGCAAGTATCACCATGATAAACTCACGTTTTCGCTTTGCTATGCGTTTTCCGAGCACTACGTGCTGCCGTTTTCGCATGACGAGGTCGTTCACGGCAAAAAGAGCATGCTCTCCAAGATGCCGGGGGATTACTGGCAGCAGTTTGCGCAGCTGCGGCTGCTCTATGCCTACCAGCACGCGCACCCTGGCAAAAAGCTCATGTTCATGGGCGGCGAGTTCGGGCAGTATATCGAGTGGAAGTTTGACGATTCACTGGACTGGTTTTTGCTGGAATACCCCAAGCACGCCGAGATGCAGCTGTTTGTGCACGATCTGAACCACTTCTACCTCGACAACCCGCCGATGTTTGAGATAGACGACAGCTGGGAAGGGTTCCGCTGGTGTGGCGTGGATGACAACATCCACTCCATTCTGTCGTTTATGCGGCTGGACCGGGATGGTGAGGCGCTGTTTTGGACGTTTAACTTCACCCCGCAGCCGTGGTTGGATTACATGATCGGTGTGCCGCGCTACGGACTCTACACCGAGGTGTTTTCCAGCGATGCGCCGTATTACGGCGGGACGGGGGATTACCCCAACGCGCCGACCATGTCGGTGTATGAGCCGTATGGAGAGCACCCCTGCCGCATCCGCCTGCGTCTGCCGCCTTTTGGCGCGGTCTGTTACCGCATCACCCCGAAACCCCTGCCGAAACCCGAGGTGAAACAGGAGGACGACGCATGAAGAAACGGATGGTAGCCATGCTTCTCGCCGGCGGACAGGGCAGCCGCCTCGGCGTGCTCACATCCAGCATGGCAAAGCCCGCGGTGCCGTTTGGCGGCAAATACCGCATCATCGATTTTCCGCTGAGCAACTGCGTTAACTCGGATATCGACACCGTAGGCGTGCTGACACAGTATCGCCCGCTCGCGCTCAACAGCTACATCGGCACCGGCCAGCACTGGGACCTCGACCGCATGAACGGCGGCGTGTTTGTGCTGCCGCCGTATGTGACGGGGGTGGACGGCCGCTGGTACACCGGCACTGCGAACGCGATCTATCAAAACCGCGAGTTTGTGGACCAGTACAACCCGGACTATGTGCTCATCCTCTCGGGCGACCATATCTACAAGATGGACTACGGCGCGATGCTGCGCTTCCACATCGAAAAGGGCGCGGTGGCGACCATTGCGGTTCTTCCGGTGCCCATGGAGGAGGCGCACCGCTTTGGCATCATGAACACCGACGATGAAGAGCGCGTCGTTTCGTTTGAAGAAAAACCGAGGCAGCCGAAGTCCAACAAGGCCTCGATGGGCATCTATATCTTCAACTGGCGCGCGCTGAAGCAATGCATGGCCGAGGACGATGAGAACCCGAATTCGACTAACGACTTTGGCAAGGATATCATACCCGCTATCATCGAGAGCGGGCAGGCGGTGTACGCCTATCCGTTTAAGGGGTACTGGAAGGACGTCGGAACGATCCAGAGCCTTTGGGAGGCGAATATGGATATCATCGCGACGCCGCCCAAGCTCGTGCTCAACGACCCGCAGTGGAGGATCTACAGCCGCAACCCCATCATGCCGCCGCACTATGTCGGCGCGCATGCAACCGTTACGCAGAGTCTGGTGACGGAGGGGTGCCGCGTGGAGGGCAAGGTGCACCACAGCGTGCTCTTCTCCAACGTGCTGGTTGAGGAGGGCGCCGAGGTGTACGATTCTGTCATCTTCCCCGGCGCGATCATCCGCAGCGGGGCGAAGGTTTACAAGGCCATCGTCGGCGAAAACTCCGTCATCGGCGAGGAGGCGATCATCGGCGGCGAGCTGCGCCTGGGAGACGAGGTGGACAATTCGCTTACCGGCACGATCACGCTCGTAGGCAACGACATCGGCATCCAGCCGGAGGCATATCTGCCGCAGGGCACGGTCGCAACGGAAGACGCATGCGGAGGAAAATGCTATGACAAGTAATGCGTTTGGCCTCATCTACACGGGCGAAACCAATCCGATGCTGCGCGATCTGGCGCTCTCGCGCTCGGTCGCGGCGGTGCCGTTTGGCGGGCGCTACCGCTGCATCGATTTCATTCTCTCCGACCTGGTCAACTCGGGGGTGACCAGCGTCGGGCTCATCACGCAGAAAAACTACCATTCGCTGATGGATCACCTCGGCGCGGGCAAGGAATGGGACCTGCACAGAAAGCGCGAGGGCCTCTTCATGCTGCCGCCGTTTATGACCAAGGAAAACACCGGCCTCTACCGCGGCAGTGTGGATGCGATCCGCTCCTGCCTCGGCTACGTGCGCCGCAACCCGCAGCAGTACGTCATACTGACCGGCAGCCACACGATCTTCAACATGACGTTCAACGACATGATCGCGCGGCATGTCGACACGCGCGCGAACATCACCATGCTCTACAACGAGGCGCAGAGTGCGGTCGACGAGGAACAGAATCAGGATCTGCGCCTGTTGCTGGACGAAAGCGGGCGCGTCACCGAGATGGAGCTCAATCCATTCTCGCCGCGCTCGACCCACAGAAGCTGCGACGTGATGATCATGGATAAGCTTCTTCTGGAGTACCTCGTCGAGGAGGCGTATTCCCACGGGGACTATGATTTAACGCGCGACATCCTGCTCAAGAAGTGCCAGACGCTCAAGATCATGGGCTATCGATACGACGGATACGTGGCGCGCCTGGACTCGGTAAACGACTTCTTCCGCTATAACCTCGCCCTGCTGCAAAAGGAAACGCGGGACGATCTCTTCTGCCCTGCGCACCCGATCTACACAAAGGTCAAGGACGAGGTCAGCGCAAAGTACGGCGAAAACGCGGCGGTCAGAAACGCCATGGTGGCGGATGGCTGCCAGATCGACGGAACGGTGGAAAACAGCATCGTCTTTCGCGGCGTCGGCATCAAAAAGGGTGCGGTCGTAAAAAACAGCATCCTCATGCAGGGCGTCACCATCGGCGAAAACTGCGTGATGGATCACGTCATACTCGATAAGGGCGTTGTGGTGAGGGAAGGGCGGACGCTCACCGGCTACGACGGCTTCCCGATCATCCTCAAAAAAGGCACGACGATTTAGTTTGGCCGCCTTGCGCGCGGCCTTGTCCGCACGTGCGGCGGGGGATTGCCCCTCTGCTTTGCGACCGCATCCGACCGCGCGGGGCGCGGCGAACAATGGTTTTTCCCGGGAGGATATGGAAAGATGAAAGTGCTGTTCTGCGCGAGCGAATGCGTGCCGTTTGTCAAGACCGGCGGGCTGGCCGACGTGGCCGGCGCGCTGCCCGTTGCGCTCGCGGGGTTGGGGCATGATGTGCGCGTGATCCTGCCGAAGTACCGCGCGATCGACGACTACTGGAAGAACCGTATGGAGCACGTTTGCCACTTTGACGTGCTCTTCGGCTGGGAGACGCTCTACTGCGGCATCGAGCGCGTGGACGACAACGGAGTGACGTATTATTTTGTGGACAACGAGGCGCACTTTGGCGTTTCGGAAATCTACGGAGACGGTATCACGGAGGGGCTGCGCTTTGCGTTTTTCTGCCGTGCGGTGCTGGAGGCGCTGCCGCGCATGGACTTCTTTCCTGACGTGCTGCACCTCAACGACTGGCAGACGGGGCTGATTGCAGCGCTGCTCAAGACGCAGTATGCCGCGGACGCCGGTTATGCGCGCATCAAGACGGTGTTTTCGATCCACAATCTCAAGTATCAGGGGCTCTTCTCCTGGCGTGAGATCGCGGGCAGGCTGGGGCTGGACGATCGCTACTTTACCTACGAATACATGGAGTTCTACGGCTGTATCAGCTGCATGAAGGGCGGATTGGTGTTCTCCGACCGGCTTTGTACAGTGAGCCCGACCTATGCCGAGGAGATAAAAACCCCGTTCTTTGGGGAAAATCTCGACGGGCTGCTGCGCGCGCGGGAGAATACGCTCAGCGGCATTCTCAACGGACTCGACTACAGCATCTTCAACCCGTTGGACGACCGCTTTTTGGCGCACCACTTCGACGCGGATTCGCTCGAGGGCAAGCGCGCCTGCAAGCGCGCGCTGCAGCGCGAGTGCGGCCTGGAGGAGCGGGACGATGTGCCGCTCATCGGCATGATTGCGCGGCTTTCCCCGCAGAAGGGGCTGGATCTGGTGGAGCGCGTGCTTGGAGACATCATGCGCGGCGATGTGCAGATGGTGTTCCTCGGCAAGGGAGACCGCCGGTTTGTGGATCTGCTGAACTGGGCAAACTGGCGCTATCCAAAGCGCGTGCACGCGCGCATCGAGCTCGACGAAGGGCTTGCGCACCGCATCTACGCGGGGGCGGACCTGTTTCTCATGCCGTCCCAGTTTGAGCCGTGCGGCCTGAGCCAGATGATCGCGCTGCGCTATGGCTGCGTGCCGATCGTGCGCGAGACGGGCGGATTGCGGGATACCATCGTGCCGTATAATTTGTATACCGACGAGGGAAACGGGTTCTCGTTTGCCAACTACAACGCGCACGAGATGCTTTATACCATCGAGCGCGCGGTGAACTACTGGAGCGAGGATAAGGATATGTGGCGCAGGCTGATGCTGCGCGGCATGGCGGAGCGCTTTGACTGGGAGAAGCCCGCGCGCGCATATGTCGCGCTGTATGAGAGCATGCTGCCCCGCGCGATGCGAAAGCGGCAGGCGTCCGCCTGTGATCCGCAGGACAGCGGCGCGCCGCCGCAGGAAAAAACGCCGAAGGTCTAAACAGAGCATCGATAAAACGCCCCGCCGCAAACATGCGGCGGGGCGTTTGGGCGGTATCGATGGGGGGGGGATCAGATAAACTCTCGGCCGCCGCCTTCCTCCGCGTGCTGGCCGGATGAAGCAGCGGGCCGCTCCAATCTGCCGGAGAGATCGAGATAGAAGGCGGTCTCGGCGGCTTTCGTATACGGAGAAAGGAAGATAAAGCCGATGCCGCCCGTCAGCGCAGAGAGCAAAAACCAGCCGATAAAGCTCAGCTGCAGCCAGAAGAGCCGCGATTTGTGGCCATACATCATCTCTTTGGATCGATCGATGGCGTCCGTCGCCGAAAGATTGGGGTTCTCAGCCATCAGATACGGCGCCATGGCGTAGCGGTACGCGGCGATGATGCCGGGGATGATGAACAGCAGCGACCAGAGGAAGATCTTGATCGCCATCAGAAGGCGCAGCAGCAACGCCTGGCCGAAGATGGAGAAGCGCGAAAACAGCGTCTCGATCCGCGGCGCGTCGTGACTTTCGTAAAGCGAGAGGTTGAAGAGATCGTACCCCAGTTCCACCGCGCCGCCTACGATGAAGATGCCGACGGCGTAGACGAACGCGATTGAACCCAGCGCCGCGATGATGCCGCCGATTGGCAGCAGGGCGGATTGAACGACTTGCAGGTCGAGCCGCCCCTCAATGGCCCGCTGCGCATAATACCGGATGTTGTCGAGATCCAGATCCGAAAACTCAAACCGGATCGGGCTCTGGCCGCTCTGGCCGCCGAGCACGATGGCGATCAGCGCGGCGAGTACCGCCCACCAGTAGCGCCCGCGCAGCGTATCCCACGCGGTTTGGCGAAAATCCCTTGCACTCTTCACGGCTCAACCCCCTCAATTTTTGCTGTGATATCCCAGGAGAATCCCCTTGCGGGGTGCGTCTCATTCGATATTGACCCAGTATTTGTCGATCATGCAGATCGGCCGGTATGCGAGCTTGGAGTAGCGTAGCCGCTCTTCGCCGGAGTCGTCCTCGCGGTTGATGTAGCAGGTATCCGCCTGCGCGGCGTACTTGGCAAACCAGGAGACGATCGCCTGATAGGAGCCCGCATAATCCACGCGCGCCTTCTCCACATGACAATACAGCGTATCGCCGACGATCTCGCCCACGGAGAGCGCCACGATGGTTCCGCCGACCTCGATGTAGCCGGCCTTCTGCCCGAGCACGAGCGAGTCCGCCAGCAGCTCTTTGGCGCGCTTCATCTCCTCGGCTTCGATCACTTTGTCGAGCGGCGCGTGCTGCTCGTATTCGTCGAGAAACGCTATGGCGGCCGGCAGCGTCTCCTTCGTCACCGGCACGAACACCGCGCTCGGGTTATCCTTGCAGAAACGATTGAGGTGGTTTCGTTGGGTGTGATACTTCTTGCCCGGGAAATCCATCAGATCGCCTGCGTTGTAGAGATAGTCCGCCCAGTCGCGGTGGGTGGAGACCACCGCGCGCGAACCGTAGCGCGCGCAAAGCGGTTCCACGCCTTCCTTCGGTACGGCGCAGAAGCGCAGCGGCATGCCGGTCTCCCGTGCGTGCGCCTCGATGGCATCCAGCGCGGCGACGAGATCCCCTCCGCCGACCGGAAACACAAAACAAACGCCCTCGCCGGGGTAGGTCGCAAGCATGACAAGCATGCCGGCGACGATGGCATAGGCGGAGTGGAAATACGCGCGCCACTGGAATACGGCGCCAAGCGTATAGTCGCAGCTGCGAAATGGTTGAACATCCAGGTATGGTTTCAGCTCTGGCGCGTTTTGAATCGTTATCTTTGAAAACTCCAACATAAATCCCCTGTATACGCGGCCGAATTTCACGCGCGATCAACACGTGGCACAGCCGATGGTGTCACTGATACTATGATAACACGACTTTGCTCCGCAGGCAACGCTGGTCGCGGCGCCATTGTGAACGAACCGCGGCTTTTTGGAAGGGCGGCGAAAAAACGGTGTGCTGCATTGAGGAGAAACGACAAAAATCGACAGAAATCGAAAAATACCGCAAATATAACCGGAGAAAATGTGTTGGTTGTACAAGATACGTCGCCACAAGATACCCGCAGGCGGCGTATAATAAACGCACAAACGTTCGCATCGTGCAAACACAGGAGGATGGAATGAAAGCGATCCCGTTGCCGCGCCTGCGCGCGGAGGCAAAACGCCAGCTGCTCAACTACCGCCGCAACAACTCCCGCGTCTACCGAAGCGACGCGATCCGCGCCGAGGGCGGGGCGATGCTCGCCTGGGTGCGCGCCATCGACGCCGCGCGCGCGTATCTGCACGCACAAGATCCGGCAAAGGAGCGATTTATGAGCCGGCTGTTCGGGCTGGACACGCCGCTGCCGCGCGCCCAACCCGTTCGTGCGCGGATGATACGGCTCTGCGCGGAGCTGAATGTTTCGGAATCCACGCTCTATAAATGGCGCGAGGATGTGTTTGAGATCGTGCTCTACGCGGCGCTCGAAGCGGGAATTATCTGGTTGTTTGAGCCGTGCGCGGAGGATGCGCCGCGCGATTGACGCGCTTTCGCGCCGGATGATAAAATACTAGGATGGATCGTCCTGCGGGGCAGAAAAGGGAAGAGACGGCGAAGGAGCGGCGCATGGCAACGACTACGGTGCAAACGATCGGCCCATATACGGTGCGCGTGACGCGAAAGCGCATCAAAAACCTCTACCTGCGGGTATTGCCGGAAGGCGGCGTAAGCGTTCATGCGCCGCTGCACACCGCGGATGCGGAGATCGTTCGCTTTGTACTAGGACGCGCGGACTGGATCGACCGTCAGGCCCGGCGGCTCGCAGCCGCGGCTCCTTGCAACTGCGGCGACGGCGACGAGATCCCGTATTTCGGCAAGCGACTGACGCTGCGCGTGCGCGAGCAAGCGGGGCGGACGCGGGCTGCGCTGCGCGGCGACACGATCGAGCTGTTTATCCGCGGGGAAGCGGACGAGGCCGCGCGAAAGAAAGCGATGGACGCATGGTACCGCGCGGCGCTCTACGAGGCTGCGGGGGCGATGCTGCCCGGCATTGAGCGGACGGTCGGCAAGCGTGCGGGCGAGCTGAAGGTACGCGATATGAAGACGCGCTGGGGAAGCTGCAATACCAAAACCGCGCATATCACGCTCAACCTGCGCCTTGCGCAGAAGCCCGCAGAGTGCCTGCGCTATGTGCTTACGCACGAGCTTTGCCACCTGCACGAAGCGGGGCACGGGGCGGCCTTCTGGGCGCGGATGGATCTCTATTTTCCGGACTGGCGGCGCGTGCGAAAGCTGCTTCGGCAGGGTGTGTGAGCGCTTTGCACATCGAAAAGAGTTGCTAAATCAAAAATGCCGGGGCAATCGCTCCGGCATTTTGGCTGAATATCCGATTCAGAAAAGACCGTTTTTATGCAGCAGCGGTATCATGCGCCGGGCGATCAGCGCGGCGACCAGGCTCTTGGCCAGATCACCGGGCACAAACACGAGGAAGCAATACAGCACAGAGGTCCAGACGGATACCTGATTGCCGAGATAGTAGTTGCTCAGAAAATAGAAGTATGTCGTGCCAAGCACGTAGACGGCGAGCAGCCCCGCAAACGCGGCGAGCAACAGCCGGCCAAACGAGGGTGACGCGGCCTTTTGCACCAGTGCGCCGGTGATAAACGCGCCGACGACGAAACCGATCAGATATCCAAACGACGGCTTGAGTACATAGCCGATGCCGCCCCCCTGCGTAAACACGGGGATGCCGACAAGGCCGACCGCGAGGTAGACCAGCGCGCTTGCCGCGCCGAGCTTCTTGCCCAGCAGCATGCCCGCGAGCACGACGAAGAACGTCTGCATGGTAAACGGAACGAGCGGGACAGGCACGCGGATGAACGCGCCGACGGCGATGAGCGCCGCAAACAGCGCGACGAGGATCATCTTGTAGGTGCGGGATTTGGCGACAGGGTTCATGAACGGGTTTCTCCTTATCAATCGATTGATATGCCTATGCGAGGCGGATGCTGATCTCGCCGGAAGAGAGCGCCTCCGTAGCGCCGTCTTCATACTCCACGACGAGGCGGCAGCGCGCATCGACCTCCAGCGCACGCGCCGGGGTTGCGCTTCCGCCGCGCAAAACGAGGATGCTGCGGCCCGGCACGAAGCTGCGGCGCCGGTATTCTGCATTGGTCTGCTCATTGCCAAGGGTGCGGTAGAGCGGGAGGAAGCGGTTGAGGAACTCTGCGATCATCCGGTTCTTCCCGTCTGGCGTGGAGGAGGGCAGCACGCTGCCTGCGATCGGGCGGATCTCTTCCGGGAACCCGCCGGCAGGCTCGTATACGTTGATGCCTGTGCCCAGAACGGCGTATTCAAACTGGCCGCTCTCCATGTCAAACGACCCCTCAGTGAGGATGCCGCAGACTTTTTTATCGCCCAGAAACACGTCGTTGACCCATTTGATCCCGGCAGACTTGCCGGAGAGTGCCTCCACCGCGCCGCAGACGGCCACCGCCGCAGTCGTTGTGATGAGCGTTGCGTCGTCCGCCGCGATCTTCGGCTTGAGCAGCAGGGAGATATACACGCCGGTGCCCTGCGGGGAAAAGAAGCTGCGCCCCTTGCGCCCGCGTCCGCCGGTTTGCTCGGCGGCGACAACCACCGTGCCCTCGGGCGCGCCCTCGCCCGCGAGCCTGCGCAAAACGAGGTTTGTGGAGTCTACCGAGTCAAAAACACGCAGCGAAAGCGCCCGCGCTTCGCCCGTAAGATATTGGCGGATACCGCTTTCGGAGAGCACGTCACTGCTGCCCGCCAGGCAGTAGCCGCGGTTTGGCACCGCCCGGATGGGGTAGCCATCCGCCTTCAGCGAATGGATCGCCTTCCACACCGCGTTTCGGCTCACGCCGAGGCGGCGGGCGATCTCTTCGCCCGAGAGGAATACGCTCTTGTTGGCTTCGAGCAGTTCGCGCAGATGGTCTTGTACGGTCATAGAACACGCTCCTCAGGCGTAGTATATGCGGCAAGAAACAAAATGTCAACCCAAAAAATGAAAATGGGTGACGATAGGGCGAAAAGCGAATAATGGCGACAAAGCGTAAAAAGAAGCGGCGAAAGAAAAACTCCCCGCCGGCGATTGCGGACGGGGATGCGGACGGACGCTTTCCGACAGGGGTCATCTCTTCTTGCGGGAAAGGTTCAGCATCGAAAGACCCAGAAACACGACGCCGGACAGCACCAGAATCGCGATGCTCAGCAGCGGTGTGACGGCCGAATCTCCGATTCGAAACGACACGCCCATGAGCTCCTTGAAGTGCTCGATGGCGCTCGCCGGCGCGCCGGCAAAGCCGGTTTTGATCGCGCCCTCCATCATCACCTGCCGCAGCAGCAGCGCGGAGTGGGACGGGGGAAAGACCTTGATGACCATCTGCACGCCGGCTGGAAGCTGGCCGATGGGAATATAGATGCCCGTAAAAAAGCCGATGATCGTGCCGATGATGGTGCTGGCGATCGAAAACGCGTTGAGGCTCTGGAAGAACGACACGAAGAAGAGCACCAGCGCGGTGTTGGAAAACGTGGAGAGCAGGATCAGCCCCAGAATCTTGAGAAGCTGCAGCCCGGTAAACAGCGTGCCGCCGCCGCTGAGCAGATACAGCTGGCACAGCGCGAGCGCGACAACGCACATGATCGCGCCGATGATGAACGCGCTGAAGATGTACCCGCCCGCGATGCTGGCGCGCGGCAGCGGGGAGGAGCGGATGTCCTTGATGATCTTTTTGGTCTGGTCTTCCACCATGGTACCAAACGCGCCCATCGTGGTGGTCACCGACGTGACGGCGATGAGCCCCGCGCAGATCCAGCAGTCCATGAGGTTGCGCGCGCCGGGGATATCCGCCATACTGCTGGTCCAAACGTCCCCGAGAAAGAGCGCATACATGCCGATGATGATGAACACCGACAGCAGCGAAAAGAACACCGACGCCTTGTCCTTGAAGTAGACGAGGAGGTTTCGCTTCGTAAAGTTGATCATTCGCGGATCTCCTTTCCGGTGATGGCGATAAACGCGTCGTCCATCGTGCCTGTCGTGACCGTAAAGCCTGAGATCTCGCCCTTGTATGTCTCGAGCAGCGGCAGCGCGGCGAGCGTATTGGCAACGGGTACCGAAACGCGGTTTGCGACCACCGAAGGCGAGAAGCCGGAGGCTGCGAGCTTTGCCGAAAGCGCGGCCGGCTCGGCGCAGACCAGCGTGAGCCTATCGCTCGTATAGCGCTCCTTCAGGTCGGAGGGTGTGCCTTTGGCGACGATGCTGCCGTTGTCGATGACGATGACGTAGTCCGCCTCCGCCGCCTCTTCCATATAATGTGTGGTGAGGAAGATGGTCATGCCCGTGTCGCGCTGGAGCCGGGTGATCGTCTCCCAAACGCTCTTGCGCGTCTGCGGGTCGAGGCCGGTGGTCGGTTCGTCGAGAAAGAGGATCTTCGGCGTGTTTACCAGTGCGCGGGCGATGTCGCACCTGCGCCGCTGTCCGCCGGAAAGCTTGCCATACGGGCGCCTGAGGATCTCCGAGACGCCGACGCGCTGCGCGATTTGCCGGATGGTCTCCTCGAGCTTTTTCCCCCGCAGCCCGTAAAACCCGCCGCGCAGGCGCAGATTCTCCTGCACGGTGAGCAGCGGGTCCAAAAGCCCGTCCTGAAACACCGCGCCGATGCTGTGCCGGATCGCGTTGTCATCCCGGCCGAGTAGATGGCCGTCCACCTCGACCCTGCCCGCGTCCGCCTGCAAAAAGGTGCAGATGATGTCTATCGTGGTTGATTTTCCCGCGCCGTTTGGGCCGAGAAACGCGAAGATCTTCCCGCTTTCCACGTAGAAGTCCAAGCCCTTGACCGCCTGAACCGCGCCGTAGCTTTTCTTCAGCCCGCTTACTTCGATGATATGGTGCAATCCGAAGCCCCCCTCTGATCTGGATGATCCGGCATTTCCGCGGCCTGCGCCGCACCGATCTGTGATTGATTGTATCAGCTTTTGGGGCGCATTACACATCAATTCTTTCTGACATGGCGGCGCGGGCGCCTGGTTTGATCGCGGACGGCGCGCATGCTATAATGACACAAAGCGAAGCGCGGGTTTTGCGCGAAGCAAACCGGCGTTTTTATGGATGGAGGGGGCGGCGATGGCAATAGAGCGGCGCGTCGGGAAACGCGCGGGGAAGGCCGTGCTTGCATGGGTGTTTTTGTGCTCGGGAACAGCGCTGGCGGGGCTGTTGTCGATCAAGGGCGAGTTGGTCTGGGTCGCGGCAGGGATTCCGATTGCGGCGCTCGCGCTGGCGTGGCTATCGTTCCGATGCCGGTTTGCCGAACGGGTGCTCGCTTCGTTTTGTCTCGGGCGGGCGGCGTTGAGCCTTGTGCTTGCCGCCTATGCCGCCAGCCTCTATACCGGAATCTTTCAGACGCATCTGTTGAGTCTGGGGGCGGCGGCGGCTTCCGCGCAGTTCGCCGGGCTGATCGGGCGATATGGCGCGGCGTTTGCCGTCTGTGCCGGGGTGGCTGCCATCCCAGCGCTGTTTATCTATCTTTATTGGTTCACCGGCTGGTTTTTTGAGTGGATGCGCGCAGCCTTTGGCGGAGCGGACCGAGTCGAGCGGCGATATCTGCTCGCCGCGGCGCTCGTCTTTTCGGCTGTGATTGCGCTTGTGTACGCCAGGACGGATGTATTCTACGGCGCAAACGCCGCGTCGGACAACACCTGGGATAAGGTCGATATCGTCTATTCGAGCGACTCCAGCCTGCTGAACGAGCAAAACGTGTTCTACAACATAGGCGCTACGGAGAACGACATCCGCCAGCCGCTGTTTGGCGCGTTTGCCGCGCCGTTTGCGCTGGCTGCGTCGCTCGTTTCACGCCTGCTGCTTTTGCCGGGGGCGTACTATGCGCTGCTGCAGATGCTCCAGGGCATGCTGCTGGCGCTCAGCCTTGTCCTGATCGCGCGGATGATCGGCGCCGCCGGCGCGGTCAAGGCGCTTTTGCTCGTCTGCCTGTCGCTGCTGTACCCCACGCTGCTCTATCTGCTGAATATGGAGCAGTATGTCTTTGCCGTTTTCTGGTTGATCCTGCTGATTTGGCTGAGCGTGTGCAGCGCGCGCGGGGGACGGGATCTTGCCTGGGCTGCGGCGACCGGATCCATGCTCACAAGCGGGGTGTTTTTACTGCTCGTTCCGGGAGAAGGCACCCCAAAGCAGAAGCTCAAAAAGGCCGTGTCCGCCGTCGCCGGGTTTATATTGATCACCATCGTGCTCGGGCGCACCGCCATGGTGGCGGCGACAGCCGAGAAACTGCGCTTTTTGATGCAGTTTACGGGCGAAAAACTGCCGTTTTCTGCGCGGCTGATGCAATATGTGCAGTTTGCGGCATCCTGTCTGATTGCGCCTGCGGCGCAGATCGAGCGATATGCAAACGGCATTTGGGTCTTTCACCAGACCGAGATCACACACTGGAGCCTGCTTGGCGCCGCCTGCATCGCGGCTGCCGCCGCCGGCTTCGCGCTCAATCGAAAGCGCCGCTATGCGCAGATCTGCGCGGGCTGGGCGGCCTTTTCGTTTCTGCTGCTGTGCGTGCTCGGGTGGGGGACATCGGAACACGCGCTGGTGCTCTACACGCTCTACTTCTCGTGGGCCTTCGTCTCACTGATTGTGCTGTTGATTACCCGCGTCTTGGCAAACGCGCGCGCGGCGCAGATCGCGGCGCTGTCCGCCGCGGCCATTGCGCTTGCGGCGGTGAACCTGCCGGGCATCGCGCAGCTTGTTCGCTTTGGCCTTGCATACTATCCGCTCGGCTGACGGGCGGCTTTTTCGCGACGTATACACAACGCAAACAGCGTATATGCTATAATGAAAGCGTCGCCGGGCGGCTGGGTTTCGGCCGCTGCGTGGACGGACGAATGGAATGAAGAGCGAAGGATCAGAAAGGGCGTTGACAGGATGACAAAACATCGTGCGCGGCAAATCGGAAAGACTGGGCCGGCGCATTTGCGGATCGCGCTTTTGCTGGCGCTCGGCCTGGCTTTGGCGGGGGCGGCAGGCTGCGGGGCGCAGAAGCTGGACCGGAGCGCGGAGACCATCGTGATCACGAGTCTCTCCCAACTGGAGGGCGAGCGCTTTGCGGGCTTCGACCGGCTGAGCACGCTCGACCTGCGCGCGGTGGATGTGGATACCGCGCGGGTGGACGAGCTGCGCGCGGCGCTGCCTTCGTGCACGATCCTATGGAACGTTCCGCTCGGCATAGGCAAATATGACAGCTCGGCGAGCGAACTGACGCTCCCGCCGGACTGCACGGCGCAGGAGCTTGGGTTGCTGCGCTATTTTCCGTCGCTGACCCGTGTGGACGCGACGCGCTGCGCGGTGGACGGCGCGTTTGCCGCCGCAGCCGCAGCCTATCCGGACGTGACGTTTTCCTGGGATGTGTCGATCGGCGGCGTTGCGGCAAAGAGTACCGATACGGTGCTGGATCTCACAGGGGCCCAGGTTTCGGCGGCGGAGGCTGAATCGCTGCTGCGCGGGCTGTCCTCTCTCGAGCAGGTGGTCTGCAGCGGGACGGGCTGGAGCGCGGATGAGCTGGGCGCGCTGGAGGCAGCTTACCCGAATATCGCTTTTTCATACGATGTGGAGATATTCGGCCAACGCGTGCCTTCGACGACGGCGGAGCTGGATCTCTCCGGTGCGGCGGTAGACATGCAGGCGCTGCCGGAGGCGCTGGCGCAGTTTCCGGCGCTGACGAGCGTGGATCTCACGGGCCAGGTGGCCACGTTTGAACAGATGGATGCGCTCACGGCCGCGTTCCCACAGATATCGTTCGATTTTTCGTTTGAGCTGTTTTCGCAGCAGGTGACGACGCGGACGACCGAGCTCGATCTGGACGGATACCCGCTCGCCTCCTTGGAGGAGATCGCGCAGAAGCTGAAGTATCTGCCGGATTTGACCTATGCGGACCTATCCTACTGCGGGCTGACCAACGAACAGATGGAGCAGCTGATGGCGCAGTTTCCACAGATCAAGTTCGTTTGGGTGATTCAGATCGGCGGCTGGGAGATCCGTACGGATATCACTGCGTTTTCCAAGGGCAACCGCAAGTCGTTTCCAAACGGCATGGGGCGCTTTACCGGAGAGGGGAAGACCAACTTCTACAACGAAGATATTCAGGTGCTGAAGTATTGCACGGATCTGATCTACCTCGACCTCGGGCACGGCAACCGGATCACCGATGTATCCGTTCTTTCGCAGCTCAAAAAGCTTCGGGTGCTGATCGTGTCGATGAACAAGATCGAGGACATCTCGCCGCTTGCCGAACTCAAGGAGTTGGAATGCCTTGAGATCTACCAAAACCCCATTACGGATATCTCGATCGTCGCATCGCTGCCGAAGCTGCGCTATCTCAACTGCAGCTCGATATATATCGAGGATATCACGCCTCTGCTGGGGTTGGACAACCTCGAAATGCTCTGGTTCGTCAACGTCCGCCACGTGACGAAGGAACAGCGACAGCAGTTGAGCGAAGCGCTGCCAAACTGCGAGATCTGCTTCTCGGCAAGCAGCTCCGGCGAAGGCGGCTGGACGGGCAACGGCCTTTATATCGAGTATCAGACCGCGTTTGGTCTGCCCTACAACCAGTAGCCGACAAGGAGACGCCGTGCGGAGCATGCGCGCGCCGCGAAGGGTTTTATTGTTGGCGCAGGAAACAAATCAACCAAAGCCGCCGACCGGCGAGCGGGAGTGGTTTGATATGTTACATACATAAGCACGATGGGTGAGCGCGTGGAGAAGATTTTACGGATATTTGATTTTGCGGAAAACAGGCGAAAAATTCGAGAAAATGCACGAACCTGGCTGAAGAGTTGTTACACAAACGGCTCGACCACTAGTAAAAATGGTTGACTTGTAATTCTGAATCGTGTAAACTTCAGACTAGGCAAGAAGCATGTATGCAACATGTGTACGGCATAGACTGTTTGTTGTATCAACAGATAAAAGCTGTGCGCAATGCAGGATTCGGCCATGTACATACATCCGCTTTGCCGGCGCTGAGAGTTCAGCGGGGGTGGAAGCGCTTGGAGGAATAGCTTTTGCGGCGGATCGTATCGATCTGATGGCGAAGCTATACCCGGTATGGGACGCATGGCGAGACCGTTTACGCCCATTGGATGTCCCGCAGGCGTCGCAAGGTGGCGACAGAGCAAGATGTTCAGCGGGCTGTTTTGTTGTTTTGATCCGATTGGCGCGCAGATGGATTCCTTCTGTTTCCGGCATTCCGCGAGGGGCTTTTTTTATAGTACCGCACTATGAAATCATGAAATTCGCAGAATTCAATCGGGTTGAGGATTTTTATGCCGCCGGAACAAACACAAGCCCCAGATGATCAGCTGCTGGTTTACGGCTGCGTATTTTGCCTAACGGGGAAAGAGCGCCTGGTCGCAAGCGGCATTGAGCTATTCAACCGGCTGGTGCGCGCCCGCGCGGTCTGCCAGACGAAACGGTATACGTCGAAGGGTATTACCACCCTGCAAAACGACGTGATCATACCGGGCTATGTGTTTTTTGAAGCGCCGCATGATTCGGATCTGCGCAAGCTGATCCCTATGGACGATCTGATCTCTGTTTTGACCTACTCTGACGGAGACTGGCACCTCTTCGGCGAGGACGAGGCGTATGCCAGGTGGATCTTCAAATACGACGGTGTGCTCACGCTGTCCAAAGCGCATAAGATCGGCGACCGGATCGTGATTGTCGAAGGGCCGCTCAAAGACCTTGAAGGACAGATCACGCGCATTGACAAGAGGAACCGCAGCGGACAGGTGACGATCAACTTTGCCGGACGGCAGCAAAAGATCTGGCTCGGGTTTGATATTGTGAAGGAGATTCCGGGGAATGAAACAGGCTGCGACACGCGCAAAGGCTGACCGGCCGGGCCGCCGAAGGAAGGCGATTCTGGCTGTGGGCATTCTCGCCGTCTGCGTGCTGGCAGCCGTCCTGATCGGCAGATATCTCGATCCAAACCGAGGATCGGACGAACCGAAGGGAAACCTCGACAATCGGTTTACCGCAGCGCCGGTCATCGACTTCAACGGCGAGCAGTACACTCCAAAGGAGAACCTGACCGTCATCCTGCTGATGGGCACGGATCACTACGTTGACGAGGACGCATCGGATGCGGGGAGCGCCTACCGAAGCGGCGGACAGGCCGATTTCCTGGTGCTGATCGTAGCCGACGCGGACACGCAGACCATCACGCCGGTTCAGATCGACCGCGATACGATGGCGGAGGTTACGACGCTGGGCATACTTGGCAACGAGACCGGCACGCGACTGACGCAGATCTGCCTGGCGCACGGCTTTGGAGACGGCAAGGAACAGAGCTGCGAGCTGCAGCGCGACGCGGTGAGCAGGCTGCTCTGCGGCGTGAACATCCCTTACTATGTCGCCATGAGTCTGGACGGGATCTCTACGCTCAACGATGCGGTCGGCGGCGTCACGGTGACGATATCGGATGATTTCACCAAGCTCGACCCCGCGATGAGTGCGGGGGCGACACTGACACTTGCGGGCGAGCAGGCGGAGTACTTCGTTCGCAACCGCATGGATATCGGCGTAGGCACCAACGAAGCGCGCAGCGTGAGGCAAAAGCAATATTGGGACGCGTTGGTTTCACTGATGGATCAGCGGATGCAGGAAGAGAACGATACAGATTTTTTGCATGTGATCTTCAATCAGCTCGAACCATACCTGACGACGAACCTATCGCGCGGCAGGCTGATCAACGAGATTTGGAAGAACAAGGACTTTTCCCGCCAGACGATGGTACAGCCGGAGGGAGAATACACGATCGGCGAAGATGGATTTGTTGAGTTTCACGCCGACGAAGAAGCGCTGCAAACGCTCGTGATGCGTTTGTTTTATCAGAAGGTCAGCTGAGAATTCGGCGCAATGTGGGCCGATGAACCAGCTCGTGAAATAACAGAACTGACGAAATAAAGGAGAAATTGTCATGAAAAAGAAATGGTTTGCCTTACTGCTTGCGGCCGTGGTGCTCACGGCATCGACATCCGCGCTTGCCGCTACGGAGAGCAAGACGACGAGGGATCTGACGCGTACGGTTGAGACGAAAACAGAGTCGGGCCAATCCATCCCTGCGCTGATCGATCCGGGTGTGGAACTTTCGGCCGGGGCTGAGACCCAGCTCGAAGCGCTCAAGAGCTTTGTTGCACAGAAGAAGAACGCCGTGGATTTCTTCCCCGATGAGACGAAGAGCGGCATCACGGCACTCTTGCCGACGGGAACGGATACGTCGAAGCTCGGGCTGAGTGAATTTATCGAACTTACCATCGGCACGTATGATGCGAGCTATGGCGATGTTGTCAGCACGCTGCAGTTTGCGACCTCGTTTACCGCCGATCAGACGGTTGTGGTCGTTATCGGATACGAGGCGAGCGACGGAACGATGGTCTGGCAGGCGCTGGAAACCACCGTGGTGGACGGCAATCTGCGCATCGTGTTCCCGGCAGAGCTCATGGAAAAGCTTGGGAGCAATGCGGTTCTCGCGGTGCTGTCGGACTGACGGATCGTACTATCGTACACACCAATTTTAAAGTGGCACATATGTGCCGGCCAATGCAGACTGTAGGTCAGACTGCTGTTTGATGCAGGAGCATTGGCCTTTTTATGTGGAGGCATGGATGGCATACGGCACATCGTCGGAGCAGAACACTCCGGTCAATCAAACGGCATATTACGGGAGCGCGCGCGGAGGCGACGAAACGGAGATCGACCTCAAGGAACTGTTTCTGACCTTTCTCGACCGGATCAAGCTTATTATCTTTTTGGGGATTTTGGGGGCGGCCCTATCGGCGATCATTACGTTTTACCTCATCACACCGCAGTATGAGGCGACCTCCAAGCTCTATGTGCTCAACTCCGGCGATTCGGCGATCAACCTTTCCGATCTGCAGATCGGCTCCTATCTCGCAAACGACTTTATCGAGGTTTTCAAAACCTGGGAAGTAAACGAGATGGTCTTGCAGAACCTTGGACTGCAATATACATATTCGCAGCTGCAATCCATGCTGACGGTGGCAAATCCGACCAATACGCGAATCTTGACGATTACGGTCGTGTCTGCGTCCGCGAGCGAAGCAGCGGCGATCGCCAACGAGTATGCGACGGTCGCCATCAAGTTCATCGCGGACACCATGGCGACGGAGGAGCCGAACGTCATGTCGACTGCGCTGGTTCCGACAACCCCCTCTTCGCCCAATGTTTCACGCAATATACTGCTTGGGCTGATGGCGGGGCTGGCGTTGGCACTGGCGGGGATTACGGTACATTTCGTTACGGATGATAAGATCAAGTCGACCGAGGATGTGATGAAGTATACCGGCATGTCCGTGCTGGCAGTCATACCGCAAATCGACTTATCCGACAGAAGAGCAACGCAGAAAGGCAAACTGGAATCGTGAAGACGCTTTCGATCAGAAAGCTTCCGGAGTTGGGATACGCCGGCACGGAAGCGATCAATACGCTCTGTACCAACCTGACGTTTACAGGCGCAAAATACAAAAAAATCATGGTCACCAGCGTCATGAGCGGGGAAGGGAAGACATTTCTCTCCATGCAGATTCTGCGTACGCTCTCCGAACTCGGCAAGCGGGTGGTTTTGGTGGACGCCGACCTGCGCCGCTCGACAATCGACGCGACATACCGGCTGCAGTATCAGGATGATGAAAAGATGGGGATCTCACATTATCTGGCCAAGAAATGTGAGCTGGAGGACGTGGTCTACAACACCGACCTGCGCCGTGCTTTCTACATCCCGGTTGGCTATGCGGTTAACAACTCGCTGGCGCTGCTGAATTCGCCCAGGTTTTCGATGCTGATGGAGCAGGTCTCGCCGAATGTGGACTATATCATCGTGGACGCACCGCCGGTTGGCATGATCGTAGACGCACTGGAGATCGCAAAATCCTGCGACGGTGCGCTGCTGGCGGTCAGTTACAACGGGGTTCGGCGGAAGGACCTGCTGGATGCGCGCCTGCAGATCGAAAAGACAGGCTGCGATGTGCTGGGTGTGGCGATCAACAGCGTTCCGATGAAGGTTTACAACAGCAAAAACTATCAGGGACGCGGATACTACAAAGGCTATTCTACGCAGTACGCAAAACCCGAGGGGAAGAGTAAAGGCTGATCGGTGTGATGAGTGCGTTTCTGGATGTGCACCACCACTTTCTCTACGGAGTGGATGACGGCGCGGCGACCAAGCTGGAGATGCAGCAAATGCTGGTTGCGGCGCATAAGGATGGGAGCAGGGTCATCATCGCCACGCCGCATGTATCGCCAGGGCTCCGTCCCGTATCCTTTGATCAGTTGAACGAGCGGATTCGGGAGGCCAGAGCGTTCTCCCAAGCGTATGGACTGGATCTGGAGGTCTACGCCGGTGCCGAACTGCTGTATACCTATCATGCGCAGCGCTTTCTCGCCGAGCGAAGGATTCCGACCATGGCGGGCTCCGATAAAATACTGATCGAGTTTTCCCCCGATGTGACGTATCAGCAGATCGAAGACGCGGTGCTCAACGTGCTGCGCGCCGGGTATCTGCCGATTCTTGCGCATATTGAACGCTATCCGTGCCTGATGCGCGCGGGGCGGCGGCTGCGCGCCATGAAGCGGGAATATGATGTGTTCTTTCAGGTGAATGCGGACAGCGTGCTGCACGGGCGGGATTTTTTGACGAATCGTACAGTCAAGCGTGCAATTCAGGAAGGCCTGGTCGATTTCATCGCTTCGGATGCGCACAATACGCATCGCAGAGTCAGCAACATGCAAATGGCATACGAGAGGCTGGAAACGGTCTTTGGAGTGGAATGCGCGGATCGGCTGACCTGCAACCACCGGTCGATCGAATGGTTTCGAAATCTCTAGATATGCGGCACAGTCGGCGTGGAACAAGCGTCGGGGTGTCGGGCGAGGGCGGAGGCCAAATGATGAAGTGGCGAGCAGCGTCCGCCTTTGTCGACTCTTTGGATGGAGTGTGCAATATGGTAGAATCCAGCGTCATGGATCAATGGCGACCATGCCGGTGAACGGATGCAAGCCGCCTTTGGTGCCGACAAGAGCAACCCGGATGGTCTCGTAACACGAGGCCCTTTATTTTGCTGATTTCAAAGGCGACAAACGCAAGAATGTCGTCTTTTTTTGTTTGATTTTGGCGTATGAAAGCAGAGATTGGATTAAAAGCGAGTATTGGAGCTTATCTATGTGTGGGATTGTTGGATACTGCGGAGCAAATCAGGCGGCGCCGTTGCTGCTGGACGGACTTTCCAAGCTCGAATATCGGGGATATGACTCGGCGGGACTCGCTGTTCGGGATGGCGAAGGGGAGATCGAGATCGTCAAGGCGAAGGGCCGCTTGAAAGAGCTCTATGAGATGACCAACGACGGAACCTGTCTGCAGGGCAACTGCGGCATCGGGCATACGCGCTGGGCGACACACGGCGAGCCTTCGGTGGAAAACGCGCACCCGCATTGCAGCGACGACCACACGGTGGTCTGCGTACACAACGGCATCATTGAAAACTATCAGGAACTGCGCGAAAAACTCCTGAAAAAAGGCTATTCGTTTTATTCCAAGACGGATACCGAGGTCGCGGCGAAGCTGATCGACTACTACTATAAAAAAGAAGGCGGGTCGCCCATTGCTGCGATTTCGCGTGCTATGCTGCGCATCCAAGGGTCGTATGCATTTGCGATCCTGTTTCAGGATCTGCCGGATGTGATCTATGCTGCGCGCAAGGACAGCCCGCTGATTCTCGGCATTTCCGGTGAGGAGGGGTTTCTCGCCTCCGATGTGCCCGCTATTTTGAAATACACCAGAGAGGTCTACTATATCGGCAATCTCGAGATCGCCTGCCTGCAAAAGGGAGTGGTGACGTTTTACAACGTCGATCAGGAGCCGATGGAAAAGCAGGCGACCTACATCAAGTGGGATGCGCAGGCCGCCGATAAGGACGGCTATGAGCACTTCATGATGAAAGAGATCCACGAGCAGCCGCGCGCGGTGCGGGAGACGCTCAACAGTGTGATCCGCAATCATGAGATCGATCTTTCTCCGATCGGGCTGACCGATGACGAACTGCGGCGAATGGAAGCCGTCGACATCATCGCCTGCGGCTCGGCGTATCACGCAGGGCTTGTTGCGCAATATGTTCTGGAGGACATCGCGAAGCTTCCGGTGCGTGTCGAGCTTGCGTCTGAGTTTCGCTACCGTAAGCCGATCTTGCGCGAAAACCATCTTGTGGTCGTGATCAGCCAGTCCGGAGAGACCGCAGACAGCCTGGCGGCGCTGCGGGAGGCGAAGAGCCTCGGCGTTAAGACGCTGGCTGTCGTAAATGTGGTGGGCTCTTCGATTGCGCGGGAGGCCGACTATATCTTCTATACATTCGCGGGGCCGGAGATCGCGGTGGCTACGACAAAGGCATACAGCGCGCAGCTTGCCGCCTGCTATGCTCTGGCGGTGCAGTTTGCCTCTGCCCGCGGGTGTATTGACGCCGAAGAGCGGACGGTGCTGCTGGATGAACTGCTGCAGCTGCCGGAGAAAATTGAACGCGTTTTGAGCGACAAAGAGCGGATTCAGTGGTTTGCCGCAAAGTTTGTCAACGCGAAGGATATATTTTTCATCGGCCGCGGGTTGGATTATGCGATCAGCATGGAAGGTAGTCTGAAGATGAAGGAGATCAGCTACATCCATTCCGAAGCATACGCCGCGGGCGAACTCAAACACGGCACAATCAGCCTGATCGAAAATGGAACGCTGGTTGTGGGAACGCTCACGCAGCAACCGCTCTATGAGAAGACTACCAGCAATCTCATGGAGGTCAAAAGCCGCGGGGGATACCTCATGGGTCTGACCAATTACGGCAACTACACGCTCGAGGATACCGCCGACTTTACGACGTATATCCCGCAGACGGATCGGCATTTTTCCGCAAGCCTCGCGATCATACCGCTGCAGCTGTTTGGATACTATATGAGCGTTGCGCGGGGGCTCGATGTCGATAAGCCGAGAAACCTGGCCAAGAGCGTTACGGTTGAATAGAGAGAGTCGAACCCAAACCGCAGAGCCTTTTTGGAAGGGGGCTTTGTCGAAATGGAATGTATAATGGAATGGGGATGCGATTGTAATGTTATTCTACGCGAAGGGACCGATTAAGGAGAAACATCCTGTACGGGCGCACCGGCACTCTGTTGCGCTGATGGGCTACGATCTGGCGCTGCTGCTGATGGCGGCTTTCTTTTTTCTGGGATTGTATCCGAGCGACGCTCAAAAGCTATCCGCCGCCGGGCTGTTGATTCAGGTACTGGTGTGCGCGGCCTTACTGCTCGGGAGCAGAACCAGCTTTGGGATCTACAATCATGTATGGAGATATGGAAGAACCACACTTTACCTGCGGCTGATCATTGCGGATCTGATCGCGGGATTGGTGTATTATGCGGTCAACCTGACGCTGCTCAACGAAGGGATCACCTTCATCCGCGCGGTTGCGGTCATCAGCGTCAACCTGTTGATGACGATTGCGATCCGGTTGGTTTATCAGTATCTGTACGACTATAACAGCGCAACCTCGCCCATCGCGCGACAGCTGCGAAAGCGCACGGCGCCGCTCACGGGGCTGAAATATGACGCGGATGCAAGAGGCGAGGCGACGACGTACAAAGTGCGCATCAATATAGCCATCGTAGGTGCAGGTCGTGTTGGCGTTATGCTGGCGAGCGAGTTGACGAACAACCCCATGGCGCTGTATCGGCCGCTTCTGTTCATCGAGACGGACAAGGAGAAGATTGGGCGCTATATCAACGACATACGTGTCTACGCGGAGTCCGATGTGACGCTTGAGCTGATCCGGGCCATGATGATTCAGGAGATCGTGTTTGCCGTGCCAAGCATGGATCTCGAGCAGAAAAAAAACCTTTACGAAAAGTATAAGGATACAGGCTGCAAGATCAAGATCTACGACTATCCGACTGCGGAAAACATGGAAGACGGCAAGCGCAAGCTGCGTGAGTTCGACATCCACGAGCTGCTGTTTCGCCCGCAGCATGCGATTACAGACGATGCAACGCGCGACTACTATCGCGGCAAAATCGTTTTGATCACCGGCGGCGGCGGTTCCATTGGCAGCGAACTTTGCCGGCAGGTCGCCCGGATGCAGCCCAAAGAGCTGATCATTCTCGATATCTACGAAAACGGCGCATATGATATCCAGCAGGAGCTCGCCATACAGTATGGCCGGCAACTGAATCTGACGATCGAGATCGCTTCGGTCTGTGACCGGCACGCGGTCGAGATGATAATGGAGACGCACCGGCCGGACATCGTGCTCCATGCGGCCGCACATAAGCACGTACCGCTCATGGAGCATAACTGCAACGAAGCGGTGCAGAACAATGTCTTTGGCACGTGGAACATGGTTGAGTGCGCAGAGGCATTCGGCGTTCAAAAATTCATTTTGATCTCCACGGATAAAGCGGTCAACCCTACGAACATCATGGGCGCAACGAAACGCATGTGCGAGATGATTGTGCAGAGCAGAAATGGGGCGACCAGCTTCAGCGCGGTGCGCTTTGGCAACGTACTCGGATCGAATGGTTCGGTCATTCCCCTGTTCAAGCGCCAGATAGAAAACGGCGGCCCGGTGACGATCACCGACAAGCGCATCATCCGCTATTTCATGACCATTCCGGAGGCGAGCCAGCTCGTTTTGACATCCGGAGCCATGGCGAAAAACGGCGAGATCTACGTGCTGGATATGGGATACCCGGTCAAGATCCTCGATCTGGCGGAGAATATGATCCGCTTATCCGGCTATACGCCGTATGCGGACATCGATATCGTCGAAACCGGGATGCGCCCGGGAGAGAAGCTGTATGAAGAGCTTTTGATCGATACGGAGCATCTGGTCAAGACGAATAACGAGCTGATCTTCATTGAAAAAGAATCCCTCAAAAACCAAAACCACGTTGTGGATAAGCTGAGGCTTCTGGAGGAGGCGCTGACAGAAGGCAGACAGGAGCGGATTCGCCATGCGCTCATGGAGGTGGTGCCGACCTTCCGGCATCCGGACGACGTAAACTGCGCGGACTGCTGCCAAAAGGCACTGACCAAAGCGCAGGCAAACCAGCAAAAGGACTCGCTGCCGCAGTTGGCGCAGGCGGAGGGATAAACAACGCAGAATTGCCCGGCGGCGCGGCCGCAGACGCTTGACCAAGACACAGGATATAGATGCTACAACCGCCGTTTCACAGAGCGTGGACGGCGGTTTTTTTATGCGGCGAGGCGAAGAAGGATATTGACAAAATGCAATATCAGTATTAATATATCGATAATGAAAACGCGAATTTGACATGATTTGACGTCGAATAAAATCGGAAGGAGCCCGGCGTGAATATCACGGTATGCATCGGAAGCTCGTGCCACCTCAAAGGGTCGCGCCAGGTCGTCGATCGGCTGGAACGACTCATTTTAGAGCATGGGCTCAAGGAGAAAATCGCGCTGTGCGGCTCTTTTTGCATGGGAAAATGCCAGACGGGAGTGAGCGTGCTGCTCGATGGCGCATACCACTCGCTCACGCCGGAGAGCACGGAGCGCTTCTTTTTGCAAAACGTGCTTTTGCGCCTGCCGCATGAGGGCGATTCAACAGCCGATACCGAAACCGGAATATCGGATTTGGTCGAATCGAGCGCGGCCCCGGATGGAGCACGGCTGGAAGAGATGAACGATCGCGGAACAGATAAGGGATGAGAAAATCGTGTCGGACGTATTACGCTTAAAGAAATCCAACTGCAAAAACTGCTACAAGTGCATTCGCCACTGCCCGGTGAAGTCCATCCGCTTTTCGGCGAATCAGGCGCACATCGTCGGAGACGAGTGCATCCTCTGCGGACAGTGCTTTGTCGTTTGCCCGCAAAACGCCAAGGAGATTGCGGACGGAACGGAGCTGGTGCGCGTGCTGCTGGACGGGGATGCGCCGGTGGTTGCGAGCCTTGCGCCGTCGTTTGCCGCTTATTTCGAGGGGGTGGGCTTTCACGCGCTGAAGGACGCGCTGATACGCCTTGGGTTTGTCTCTGCGGAGGAGACCGCAGTCGGCGCGACGCTGGTCAAGCGCGAGTACGAAAAAGAGCTGGCGCAGCGGAGCATGGATGTGATCATCACATCCTGCTGCCACTCGGTCAACCTGCTGATCCGCAAGTATTATCCGGAGCTGATCAAGTACCTTTCGCCGGTGGTCTCGCCTATGATCGCGCACAGCTTGGACATCAAGCGGCGTATGCCGAAAGCCAGGACGGTGTTCATCGGCCCGTGCCTTTCGAAGAAAGACGAGGCGGAGAACAGCCCCGTGGATGCGGTGCTGACTTTCGACGAACTCTCACGCATGCTCGCCGCGGCGGGGATTGAGCCGGAGCACGCGCTGGATAGCGAGGAGGAGAGCCGCGCGCGGCTGTTTCCTACGGTGGGCGGCATTCTCAAGACC
>JAEWQH010000092.1 GCA_023399275.1 Bacillota bacterium | reverse complement strand
GTCTACAAGCTCGTCCGCACAAAAGAGGTCATGTTCCGCTGGCTGGAGTATGCAGCCTTCACGCCTGTGTTTCGTACGCATGACGGCAACTACTCCAGCGATCTGGTGTATCAGTTTTACAACGATGAGGAAGGGCTGCGCTTCTTTGCGCGCATGTCGCGCCTGCACGATTCGCTGCTCTGGTATTTCCGCCTGCTCGAAACAGAAGCCTGCGAGCAGGGCGCGCCGATGATGCGCGCGCTCTGGCTGCATAATCCGGGCGATGCGGCCTGCCGGCGCATCCGTCGGCAGTACCTGCTCGGCGAGAATTTGCTGGTCTGCCCTGTCACGAAGAAAGGCGCCGGATCGGTGCGCGTCTACCTGCCCGCCGGGGAGTGGGAGCACGCGTTTACCGGCGCGCGGTTTCGCGGACAAGCGCGGCATACGATCGCCTGCCCCTTCGGCAGCCCGGCGGTGTTTCTCCGCCTCGGCGGCGCGCACTGCGATGCGCTGCGCGAGAGCCTGCGCGCGGCGGATAACGCATAACCCTCAGCTTGCACACGCAAAAGGAGCTGACAAACAGCAGCTCCTTTTTCTCGTTTTGCGCCGGTTAGAGCGGCAGCTCCCGGCGGTATTGGCTCGGCGTCTTGCCGCAGGCGGACTTAAACGTTGCGTTGAAGTTCGAGAGGCTCGAAAAACCGCTCTCCAGCGCGATATCCAGCACTGGCAGATCGCTCGTCGCCAGCAGCATGCAGGCGCGGTTGACGCGGATCTTCTCGACATAATCGCCGAAGTTCATCCCCATGGTCTTCTTGAAGAGCGTGCAGAAATACGTCCGGCTCATGCCGCAGAGCGAGGCGAGCGCCTCAAGCGAGAGCGGCTCGACAAAGTGGCTCTGAATGTGGTTGACGGCCGGGCGGATGCGCTGGTAGCCCTTGCGCAGCGCCGCGGCTTCCTTGGGCTCCATCGTCTCCGGCACAGCACGATACAGCAGCGCCAGCAGTTCCATGAGCTTTGCGCGCAGCATCATCTCATAGCCGCGCTTTTTTTCGTCCCACTCCGCCTCCATCTCCAGCATCAGCGTGCGTGCGCGGGAAAGCGCCTCCTGCGAAAGCCGCGCGAGGTTCTCCTGGCGCTCGCCGGCCGGGTAAAACACGCGCAGATACTCCTGCTGCTCCGGCGCGGTCTTCCAAAGCAGCGACGGCTCGAAGACGACGATGCGCATATCGAGGCTTCCGTCCGTCACAGCGATGTGACGGTCGATGTTGTTGATGAGGTAGAGCTGCCCCGGCTCAAGCCGGTACTCACGATCGGCGATATAGTTGACCCCGCGGCCGCTCTCGACCCAGTTGAGCTCCAGGCAATCATGCCAGTGCACGATCTGCGGCGTCTGCTGACTGCCCTGCGCGCGCATGGCGGCAAACGGAAACTCCGCCGGCAGCGAAAAATCGGATTTTACGATTTTTTTCGGATTCATGCGCAAAACGGCCCCTTATATTTGGAAATGCCGCGCCGTCGATTGCGGCCTGTGTCGACCGTGATCCGGCGGAAACGATCTGCTATATGTCTTACATTATACCATCTTTTGCAAATAATTAAAGCATCTAAATATTATGGAGTTTTACCGTAATTCCGCGGTGGATGATGTGTTTTGCAATTGGTATACTGCCAATATGAAGCGGTGCGAAGGGTGAGCGCGCCGCAAACAAAAGGAGAGAGACAATGGTTACGAGCGCAATGGAATGCAAACTCAACGTCAAACCCCTGATGGGCTACATGATGCACACCGAGTTCTGGGAGGGCCCCTGCCGCGGTGGAATCCGCGAAGAGATGACGCCCGAGGCGGAGCAGGCGCGCGGAAAAGCGTACTTTGAAAAATACAAGGAAGCGCTCAGCCAGCTGCCCGCCGAGATCAACTTGATGGAGCCGCTGATGGTTCCCTATGTCGAGGATTTCGTCGTAAGCGACGAGCTGGTTGCGCAGATCGAGCAGGAGCTGCCGCAGATCGACTACATCCTCGTGCTCTACCAGCGCATCCCCAAGATCGAGCGCTTCAAAAAGCCGGTGATCTCGTTTACCCACACCGTCAGCGCAGCGGATACCTGCGCATATCTGCGGCACATCGGCTATGAGGCGTACTACCCCATCGACCCGCCGGAACTGATCGATCTGCTGCACCTGCTCTGGGTGCGCAAGGCCGTCTCCAAGACGCGCGCGCTGATCCTCTCCGCAGGGGAGCAGCCGACTTGGGGCCTTTTGAGCAACATTCAGGATGTCGAGGGCCTGCGCCGCCGCTATGGCTTCGAGGTCGTCAAAAAGCCGTATACGGACATCTTCCCCGTCATGGACAACATCGACAAAGCCGAGGCGCGCGCACTGGCAGAGCGGCTCGAGGGCAGCTCCAAGGAAAACAAGGTGCGCACCGATTGGCTGAGCGTAGACCTCGAGTACTACCTGGCGGCGGACAAGATGCTGCAAAAATACGGCTGCAACGCGTTCTCGACCGCGTGCGTGGAGCTCTGCCGCTCTCGCATCCCGCAAAACCGCAAATTCGTGCCCTGCATCACGCACACGCTCAACAAAGACCGCGGCATTCCGAGCGCCTGCGAAGAAGACCTCAACGCCATGCTCGCCATGACGCTGCTGATGTATACATCCGGCCGCCCGGCGTTTATGGGCAACCCGCTGTATGAATCCGACGAACTCATGAGCATCCACCACTCGGTGCCATGCCTCAAGATGAACGGCTTCAACCAGCCCGACCTCGACTACAGCATCTACAGCTTCACCGGTCAGGGCTTTGGCGGCAAGATCCAGATCGACTTCGCGCAAAACCGCGAGGACGAGGTCACGCTCGGCCGCTTTGATCCCAGCGGCACGAAGATGCTCATCAAGACCGGCAAAGTGCTGCGCACCGAATACCGCGAGACCTACTGCAGCCCGTTTTACTACATCCAGATGGACGACGTGCGCGGCTATCTGCACGAGATGATGAACTTCGGCCACCATCAGGCGCTGGTGTTCGGAAACCAGGTGGACAAGCTGCGTACGCTCTCCAAAATGATGGGCTTTACGCTGGTCGAAGCCTAAACCGGTGCAACCGCACGCCCCGTTCTTGCCGGAGAGGGGAACCCGACCATGATCTACCTCAACAACGCCGCGTCAAGCTACCGAAAGCCGCCGTGCGTGCCCGAAGCCATCCATCGGGCGCTCTCCCTGCCGCCCTGCGAAGGCCGGCGCGGCACGCTCGGCGGACAGGACGCGGCAACGGCTTGCAGGCGCGCTATCGCTCCCGTACTCGGCGTACGGGAGCCTTCGCGCGTGTTCTTCACCAGCGGCGCGACAGAGAGCTACAACCTCATCCTGCGCGGGCTGGCGCCGGCAGGAAAGACCTGCGTCGTGAGCGTTTACGAGCACAACGCGCTCCTGCGCCCGCTCTGGGCGCTTACCGGCGGCAAAGGGGTCCGCCTCGTATCCCCCGAACCAAACGGTGCTCTCTCGCCGGATGCGCTTTATACGCAGGCGCAGGGCGCGGATTTCGTCTTTGTCAACCACTGCTCCAACGTGACCGGCGCCGTGCAAGACCTGCCCGCGCTGTCGCAGGCGGCGCATGCGGGCGGCGCACTGCTGATTGCGGACGTATCCCAATCCGCGGGAATGATGCCGCTCGATCTCGACGAGAGCGGCGCCGACATCGCCGTATTCACGGGCCACAAGGCGCTCTTCGGCCCAGCCGGCACGGGCGGCTTCTACCTGCGTGAGGGCGTTTCGCTTCCCGCTGCAAAATGGGGCGGAACCGGAACGGGCGGCAAGACGATCCTGCCGGACGAGCCGGAGATGTTTGAGGTGGGCACACAGAATCTCAGCGGGCTGGCCGGGTTGGCCGCAGGCGCAGGTTTTGTTCTGGAGACAGGACTGGAGCGCATCGCCTCTGCCCTGCGCGAGAAGGTCTCCCGCCTCCACAAGGCGCTTGGCGCGATGCCGGGCGTGAGTGTGTATGGCGTACCCTCCGGCGGCGCGGCGATTGCGTTCAACATCGCCGGCCTGTCTCCCGCGGACACGGGTTATATCCTGCAGCACGGCTACGACATCACCGTTCGAACGGGCTACCACTGCGCACCGCTGCTGGCGGACGCCATCGGTGCGCCGGCGGGCACCGTGCGCGCGAGCTTGTCCTGCTTGACCAAGGACGGCGAACTGGAGCAGTTTCTTGCCGCCGTGGCCGAGATCGCCGCAGGCGTATCGGAGGTGACATGATGCGCGTGTTGTCGGCGGAGCGAAGCTTCGAGCCCTGCGCGGAAAGCGGCTGGTATGGCTACGACATCCACCTCGGTGAGCCGGTCGGGGAAGCGCTTATCTCAGCGCTCGGCGCGCTGGGCAGACTGAGCTGCGTCCGCTCGCTGAAGCGCCCGTTTTTCGTCGTGCGCGGGGATGGGTTCCTGATCCGCGGCATCGTGGGCGACCGCTTTTTGCGCGCGGGCTTTGCCGAACGGGACGCGCCGCAGATGGAGCGGCTCCTGGCGGCCGTCGCCGCCTGCGTGCCGGACTAGGCGGCGGCAGGCTCCCCGTTTGGTCTGCAACAAAGCTGCGGCCGCACGCAAGAGCGGCAGCCGCAGCTTTGTTTGATCTGTCTTTGTTCGCCGGCGGCTAGATGCGCGCCACGCCGCTCTTTCGCGCCGCCTCGGCAACCGCCGCGGCGACCGCCTTGCCCACGCGGGGATCAAACGCCTTGGGGATGACGTAGTCCGCGCTGCGCTCCTCATCCGAGATCAGGCCGGCCAGTGCATATGCCGCGGCAACCTTCATCTCGTCGTTGATGTCGCTCGCGCGCACATCAAACGTGCCGCGGAAGATACCGGGGAACGCCAGCACGTTGTTGATCTGGTTGGGGAAGTCGCTCCTGCCCGTGGCGATGACGGCGGCGCCGCCCGCTTTCGCGTCGTCCGGAAAGATCTCCGGCGTGGGATTCGCGCAGGCAAAGATGACCGGATCCTTCGCCATGCTCCGCACCATGTCCACGCTGACCATGTTCGGGGCCGATACGCCGATGAACACGTCCGCGCCGCGCATCGCGTCCGCAAGGGAACCCTTGCGCTTTTCGCGGTTGGTGACGAGCGCCATCTCCTCCTTGATCCAGTTCATACCCTCCTTGCGGCCTTCGTAGATGATGCCCGCGCGGTCGCAGAGCGTCACGTTTGCAAATCCATCCGAAAGCAACAGCTTCGTTACGCTGATGGCCGCTGCGCCCGCGCCGTTGATGACGATGCGCACGTCCTCCTTCCGCTTGCCGACCACCTTGAGGGCGTTGACGAGCCCCGCGAGGGTGACCACAGCGGTGCCGTGCTGATCGTCGTGAAAGATCGGAATGTCGCACTTTTCCTTGAGTTTGCGCTCGATTTCAAAGCAGCGCGGCGCGGAGATATCCTCGAGATTGATGCCGCCAAAGCTGCCGCTGATGAGGTAGACCGTATTGACGATGTCGTCCACCGCTTTGCTCTTGACGCAGAGCGGGAAAGCGTCCACATCGCCAAAGGACTTGAAGAGCACGCACTTGCCCTCCATCACCGGCATACCAGCCTCCGGGCCGATGTCGCCAAGGCCGAGCACGGCGGTCCCGTCCGTCACCACGGCGCAGAGATTCCAGCGTCGGGTGAGCTCATAGCTGAGGTTGACGTCTTTCTCGATCTCGAGGCAGGGCTGCGCAACGCCGGGCGTGTAGGCCAGCGAGAGATCCTCTCGCGTGGCGACGGGCACGGTCGCCTTGACTTCGATCTTGCCCTTCCACTCCCGGTGCAGGCGGAGGGACTCCTTTGCGTAATCCATCGTATTTCTCTCCTTCTCATTTCGCGATCCGATGCGTTATTTCTCAAACGGGAACTTGTAGGGCAGGTTTTTCTTATCGCGTACGGCGATAAACTCCTTCTGCACCGCTTCGCCGACGGGAACGCCCTTGTCTTTGCGCTCCTGCCAGACGATCCATTCCTTCTCGCCTGCGGTATAGATGCGATCCTCCCCGGGCGCTTTTTCGGAAGCGCGCAGCTCGCGCAGGATCTCTCCGGCGATCTTTTTGAATGTCTCCAGCCCGCAGAACGCCTCGGGATCGATGACGATGAAGAAGTGCCCCAGATGATACGGCTTCTTGTTGCCGTTCTCGTCGCGGTCGACACACATCTTGAGGAAGCTGCCCGCCTGCAGCGCCGCGGAGAGAATCTCCACCACGGTCGCATAGCCGTAGCCCTTGTAGCCCGCCAGCTCCTCGCCGATGCCGCCGAGCGGCGCAAGCGCCGCGGTTCCATCCGTCAGGCCCTTGAGGATCGCGGGACTGTCCGTCATGGCGCTGCCGTCGCGGCCGATGACCATGCCCGCGGGGGTATCTTTGCCGCTTCTGGCGTAAAACTCGATCTTGCCGCGCTGGCTGATGCTCGTGGCGCAGTCCAGCGTAAAGGGAAAGTCCTCATCCGTCGGAATGCCGAAGGTGAGCGGATTGGTGCCGAGCATGTTCTCCACGCCGAAGGTCGGCGCGATGCTCGGGCGCGCGTTGGTGCCGGAGATGCCGATCATGCCCGCGTTGACCGCCATGCTCGTCCAATACCCCGCGATGCCGTAGTGTGAGCTGTTGCGGATGGCGGCCATCGCCATGCCGTATTGCTTCGCCTTTTGGATGATGGTCTCCATCGCCTTGTGGCTTGCGACCATGCCCATGCCGTCGTGCGCGTCCACCACGAGGGTGGTCGGCGTCTCCTTGACAACCTCGTAGTGGGTCACGGGGTTGAGGATGCCCGCGTCGATGCGATCGAGGTAGATAGGCTTGAAGCGATTGCAGCCGTGGCTTTCGATGCCGCGGCGGTCGCTCTCCAGAAGTACGTCGGTGCAGATCTTCGCGTCCTCCAGCGGAACGCCGTAGGCGACGAAGGTGTCGGTCATAAAGTGCTGAATCAGTTCCCAAGGGATGTACGGTCTGGTCTCTGCCATAGGTCATTCTCCTCCTGTTTTATCCGGTTTGTGTCGATATTCTGCCGTCTTTTGGTCGGTTGCAACCGCGCTGCGTACGGCGCAGACATCAAAAAAGGAGCATACGCAAACCGACCGTGCGCCGCTCCCAACTCCAAATCTCAAGTGGAACTTTTGTACAGATTTATCATATCTTGAATCCGCCCTGCTGTCAAACCTGATTTTCACGAATTTTCGATGAAAATTTACCGCACCGCTTGCGCTTTTTCGATCCATTTCATATGCTTATATCATACCACAGGAAAAGAGGCCCGCTTTGGAACACGCCGCCCGGCTTTTGTACGATCAGCTGCAGAATAACCCCGTCATCGCCTCCGCCGGCAACGAGGAAGAGCTTTCGCTTGCGCTCGGCTCCGACTGCCGCGTGGTGTTTTTGCTCATGGGAAACGTGCTCGACATCGGCGATCTTACGCGCCGCGTGCACGAAAGCGGCAAGCTCTGCGTGATCCACCTCGATCTGATCGAAGGCTTTTCGAGCAAAGAGATCGCCGTAGACGCGCTGTGGCGCGAAACCGGCGCGGAGGGGATCATCAGCACGCGCGGGGCGCTCATTCGCCGCGCAAAGCAGCTCGGTCTCGCCGCCGTCCAGCGCGGGTTCATGCTCGACTCCCGCTCTCTTAGCAGCTTTGAGCAGCAGATTCAGCAGAGCCGGCCCGACTTTGTGGAGATCCTGCCGGGTCTTCTGCCGAAGGTGATCGCTACGCTGAAGGAGCGCCTGAACGTTCCCATCATCGCCGGCGGCTTCATCCACGAAAAAGAGGACGTCATCGCCGCGCTCCAGGCCGGCGCGCTCGCCGTCTCCGCCTCCAGTCCAAAGGTCTGGTCGGTATAGCCCTCTTTGTTTGCAAAACGGCTCCGCGTTTTTCCGCGGAGCCGTTTGCCATGCTTTCCTTTAGTGTTTCGGCAGGCTTGCCGCCGCGACGGATTGCCCCACACGGCGGGATTCCTCATCCGGCAACAGCAGGTGAATCTTCTGTGCCAGCCGCGGATAGTCGCCCACCAGCGTCTCGCGGCAGGCAGCTTCGATCAGCTTGCCGCCCTCGCCGGAGACCACGCGCCCCAGCAGCAGCAGATGGCGGATCTCATAAAACATGTCGTAGAGCGCGAGCGCATGCGCCAGGTATACGCCGATGCTGCGGTAGATGCCCTCCGCCGCGGCCCAGCCTTCGGAGAGCAATTTCTGCGCTTCCTTGAGCTTCTCCGCGGGCGTGAGCGACTCCGCCAGCGTGATCCCCGCCGCGGGAGCAAGCTTGATGACCGCGTCCTGTGAGAAATACTTGCAGCCCACGCCGATGTCGCCCGACCACTCGTCCGCCAGCGCGCTCTCGTTTAGATCGACCGGCGCAAACGCCAGCTCGTTGAACCAACCGAGGATATTTCCCTCCTCGTTGACATAGCCGACCGCCTCGCTCGTGCCCATCGCAAGCCCCATCACGCAGCCGTCCTGCAGCTCCAGCGCGCCCGCCAGCGCAGTTACATCCCCGTCGTTGGCGACGGCGATCGGAGGATTCCCAACGGCGCGCGCGGCTGCGTTGTAGATATCCTTTACATATTCGCGCTCCTCGCGCGGTACTTTGAGAAACAGCGAGGAGACCATCGGGCTGTTTCCGACAAACACGCCCGCGGACGAAACGCCGATGGCGTCCACACGCGGCATCTGCGCGCCGGCGGTCTGAAAGGCGCGGACAATCTCCTCGTAGTGATAGCGCGGATCGTTCTGCGTCTTGGGATGCCAGACAACCTCCTCGGAGTACACCGCCACGCCGTCGATCACCGCGGAGACCTTCCGGTCGCTCCCGCCGGCGTCAAAGCCGATGCGGCAGCCCTGCGTATGTCCACCGATGGATACGGCCTCGCCACGCGCCGCCGGAAACTCCGCCTCCGCGCAGGACACGATGGTAAGCCCCTGCTCAAACACGTCGTCCATGAAGCCCGCGTCAAACGCGCGCACGCCGCCCGGCGCATAGTCCCGCGCAAGCCGTCCGGTCAACGCATCGGCCCCCGCGATCGTCACGCGGTAGCCGCCCACGCTCCAGAGCAGAAATTTGACCAGCCGCTCGAGATAGCGATAGTCCGCCTGCTCGTGCGCGCCGTCGCCGATCAGCGCCGCATCGCGGGTCACGATCCGTCCGTTTGCGGACTCAACGGCGATGCGGACGGGCTGCTTCGCCCTGGCCTCGTAGGCGCGCATCCATGCGCCCATTGGAATGAACGCCGCATCCAGCTCCGGCAGGCGGGGCGTTCCGTAGTCAATTCCTAAATACTGCATATCTCTCCGCCTTCTTCATGCGTCGGTTTCGTGCTGCACCGGGCCCGGTATCTGCGCCGGTTACACGCGCGTGTCCCTATCCGCGATAGCCGATGTCATCCGCCAGCGCGCGGTCGATGATGACCGTGAGGTCGGGATGGGTCTTGACCAGCGTCGCAGGGTTCTTCACATCCAGCTCTTCGTTGAGCAGCAGGCCGCGCATCGCCTCCGCCTTGTTTTCGCCCGTTGCGAGCAGCAGGAGCTTTCTGGCGCGTAGGATGTCGCCCATGCCCATCGAGATGGCGCGCGTAGGCACCTCATCCCTATTGGCAAAGAAGCGGGCGTTGGCGTCTATGGTGCTCTCGTCCAACTCCTCCACATGCGCGCCGTCGTAGAGCACGCGCCCCGGCTCGTTGAAGCCGACGTGGCCGTCTACGCCGATGCCCAATAGCTGCACGTCGATGGGTTTCTCGGCGATCGCCGCACGGAACGCCTTTACGTTTTCTTCGATGTCACCCGTGCCTTTGGCGACGACGGTATTTTTTTTGTCGATGTTGATGTGGTTGAAGAGGTTCTCGTCCATAAAGCGGCGGTAGCTCTGCGGGTGATCCGGCGCAAGGCCCACGTATTCGTCGAGGTTGACCGTGTTCACGCGCGAAAAGTCGAGCTTGCCCGTCTGATTCGCCTGCACGAGAAACGGATAGACGCCCTGTGCCGTGCTGCCCGTAGCGAGGCCGAGGCGCGCGTCCGGTTTGCTGTGAATCACATCTGCGATCATGCCTGCTGCGATCTCGCAGGTCTCTTTAAAGTCTTTGGTGATGATAACGTTCATTGTTGTCCCTGCCTGTTCTTTCTACACTTGCTTGCTTTGTATTTGCTTTTTACGGCGTCCGCCTCATTTCGCGGCGGTTACGATCAGGTCTCCAAAGAGGTGCGGAACGTGAAAATCCACGCGCTCCAGGGGCGCCCAGCTGCCCCAGTGCGGATGCGCCGTGTGGTCGCCGCACTTATAGAAGTTGCCGCGCATGCGGTGCCCCGGCGCAAAGTCGCAGCCGCGCTCGTAGAGCGCCCCCAGCAGCGAGGCGCGCAGCAGGCAGGTCGCCCGCCAGCAGGCCTCCCCATCGAGCACAAGCCGCTCCACCGCCACCTCGGGGTGCGGCAGCCCGCGCTTGAGCACATAGGCGCGAATATGGCGGCTCGTACCAAAGGAACAGTGGCTGGCGCCGTTTGCGTTCATCTCGAGTCCGATGTAGCCGTACTGCGGCTGATCGGGAAAGCAGTTGAGAAACGCCTCCACGCAGCTATCCGTATGCACAGGGTCGTTTGGGTTATGGTAGATCGCGCGCGGGTTTGCCTCGCGGCAGGTCATCACAACCTCAAGCCCCTCGCCCGGCAGATAGACCACCTGGCCAAACGTTTGCGGCGAGGCCGCGCCCTCGGGTCGGTCGTGCGAAACCGTGAAGCGCTCGCCCGTGTGCGGCGCGCCGGGCGCAATGGTAGCGATGCGGTAAACCGGCCTCTTTCCCACGGCTAGTTCTCCCGCAGCTCGCTGCCCGCGAGAAAGACGCGCTCCAGCGAAAAATCGCCACGCAGCACGAGAAAGTCCGCGCGCTTGCCGTTGGCGATCGAGCCCACTTCGCCATCCGCGCCGATCGCGCGGGCGGGGTTGCTGCTTGCCATACGCACGGCAGCCTCGGCCGAGACACCGAAGCGGAGCGCGGCGCGAAAGATGCCAAAGAGGTTGTTTGCCGAGCCCGCCAGCGTATCCGGCGCATCTGCAAGGCGCGCAACCGTGCCCTCAAGCAGTATCCTCTGCCCGCCGAGCATGTACTCGCCCTTTGGCATACCGCAGCAGGAGAGCGCGTCGCTGATGAGGCAGAGCCGGTCCGCACCAAACATGGCGACGGCGGCGCGCACGACGCTCTCGTGCACATGCTGTCCGTCGCAGATCAGCTCCGCCAGCACCCAGGGTGACTCTGCGGCAGCACCGACCACGCCCGGCGCGCGGTGCAAAAACGGCGGCATGGCATTGAACAGGTGCGTAATATGCGTAGCTCCCGCCGCAATGGCGGCCTTCGCCTGCTCGTAGTTTGCATCTGTATGCGCAATCGACACCGCACAGACCTTGCTGACTTTTTCGATGTATTCGATCGCACCCGGCAGCTCCGGCGCCACGTCCGCAATCTTGATCAACCCCTGCGCCGCTTCGTTGAGCCGCAGGAACATCTCGTAATCCGGGTTTTGCAGGTAGGCGCCGTTCTGCGCCCCCTTCTTCTTCTCCGAGAAAAACGGGCCTTCCATGTGGATGCCGCGCAGCACGGCGCAGCCCTCCGGCTGCTCTTTGGCCAGCGCGGCGGCGGTTTTGTAGGCGGCGCTGAGCTGCTCCTCCGGCAGCGTCACGGATGCGGGCGCAAAGGAGGTGATGCCGTTTTTCGCCAGATAGCGCGCAAGCGTTTTCAGCCCCTCATAATCCCCGTCCGAAAAATCCTTGCCGGAGTTTCCGTGGTTGTGCACATCCACAAACCCGGGCACGGCATATGCCCCGCCGAGATCCACGCTCTCCCCTTCGCCCGCGTCGAGCACGCGCGCAAAGCGTCCGTCTTCCACCGAAAATCCGCCTTTCTGGAAGCGGAAGTCCGGCCCGAATACCATGGCGTTTTCATACCGCATTGCGATGTTCCTCCCTGCAATTTCCGTTCGACGCGGCGCTTTTCGCCGCGGTCGGTGCGTCTGTTTTCCTATCGGATTCGGTCGTTTTGTTCTGTTCGCTGTGAATCTGTCCGTCCTGTCTTTACTATGCTGCATCCTCCCCTGCGGCGCAAGCAAACACGCGCATCGCAGTTTATTTTGTTACAAACATAAGAGAATTTGCACAGGTGCGGCTCTATGGGAAGCCGGGCGGCGAATCGAAGATTTGTTGCAGACATATTATAGGATTTCCCGCCGTCTTTTACAAGAAACCGGCAAAACATGCCGTCTGGATGCAAAAAACGGCAACCATCTGCAAATGCCGCACGGCAAACGCAAAGGCGGCCTGCAAAACTGCAAGCCGCCTTGTGATTTTGATTCTCCGTCAGCCTTCGCCGCGGTTATAGATCGGGTCGTCCTCGCTCGGCACCTGCTCGGAGTAGCCCCAAACCAGCCCATCCGGAATCCGGCGCTGGTAGCTATCCTCGATCGTGCCGACGCGCTTGTTGCCGTGACGATTGAGCTGCTCTCCCATAAACAGCATGCAGGCCGATACGCCGCCATCGAGATTATACGCCTCGACACAGCCCTCCTCCACAAACAGCTGCGCAAAGGCAGACAGACGCATGCCGTAGCTGTAGTCCTTCTGCCGGCCGTCCACAACGATGGCGACAAAGTGACCCGGCTCGACCATGCCGATGCCGGTGCGCGGATTGGTCTCATTCGCGATGCGCGGCACCTTGTCGATATTCTCGGTGGTGAATTCACCGTTGCGAATCATCGTAGGCCCAAATGAGAATACGTCCCGCACGCCATCCATGAGCAATCCTTCCGCGTTGATCTCGCCCGGCGAGAAGATCCGCAGCGTCATGTCCGGGTACATCGCGATAAAGTCGCCCTTGCCGCTATCCAAAAACACCTTGCCGTCGCGGATGAGCATGCTCTTATACTGCGTGTCGCTCTCGGTGAGATTGTCCCCGGTGATCATCAGCACGGCCTTGCTGCGCCGCGCAAGGATCCAGGGCTTGATCGCCCCCGCACCGTTGCGGTTATCCGCAGCCTGCACCGTTCGGAACTGGTCTACCTCGCGCATGCGAATATGCGCGACGAAATACACCAGCGGGTAGGTCTTTCCGCCGTAGTTGACATACTCCGTATTGACGCGGTTGATCGTGATGGAAAGCGTATCCGTGCGGTATTCCCAATGTCCGGCTTCCTCGTCTGCGACGATGACCTCTTCCGGCTCATCCGCCTGGCGGTAGTATTCATCGGCCGCGGATGCGGCAGTCTCCGCCTGCTGTTCGGCAGACGCATCCGGCGTAGGCGTCGGCTCGGCGCTCGGCGTCGCCGTTGCAGTCGGCACGGGCGTCTCGAGCGGCGTCTCCTCCGCGATCTGTTTCTTGCCGTAGTAGTGCAGCGCGCTGGAAACAAGCAGCCCCAGCAGCAGCGGCAGCAGCGAGAGCACCACCGCGCCGCCGCGCGAGCGGATGCGCCGCCAACGCAGCGCCGCCACGATCAGCAGCAGCAGTGTAAGCGCGCCCCCGCCGATGGCGATACCGATGCGGATACGCTCGTTTGCGCCAAGCGTCGTCAAAACCGATTCGATCCGGAATGCTTCTTTCTCTTCCTGCGATGCACTTGAAACGGCGGCCGGCGCCGCGGTATCCTCCGCAGTGTCCGGCTCGGCCGCAGGTGGCTCCGTCGGCACGGGCGTCGGCTGCGGCGTGGGTGTCGGGTCTACGTAGTTGCGCAGCGCGGCGGAATCGATGTGCTCAAACAGGTCGCCCCCCGCCGTGTCCTCTCCGACCGCGGTCTGTTCCAACAGAAATGCGGAGGACGGGATCAGCTCGGTCTCGAAGGCATGGCGCGTGGTGCAAAGCGTAAACGCCTCCGCCGCAAGCTCCAGTGCCGTCCTGCCCGCGCACCCATTGAGCGGCTCGGTGAAATCCAGTTTGGTCGTGCCGGTTTCGCTCGCGAAATAGAGCTTCTGGATCTCGAGGTCCTCCGCGGCACGGAGGGTGTATTCGCCCGTCATCTGCGCGGTTCCGTCCGGCGCGCTCTCGTCGTCCATATGCGTGACGATCACCTTCGGCGCAAACGCTTCGATGCGCTCCGTGATGAACGTGAGCGTCGGTTTTCTGCCCCAGCCGTTTCGGACCATCTTGTAGATCGAGTCGTTTACGCTCGTAAACTCCCCGAAGTACGGGTACTGGTCGTACCCCGCGTACCAGAGCGCGCTGAGCAGCTCCTGCTGCGCGCTGCGCGTACCGCGCGACATGACCACCAGCGCGGTCGGGATGTCGTGGTTGCAGGCATAGGTCGCGATCACGCCAAAGAACTCATCCAGCGCGGTGACGGAGTTGGAAGCAACTACAAGTAGATCCGAAGCCCCCGGCGCACTCCAGCGCTGCACATCGCCGGGCAGCTCGCCCGCGCCATAGACGCTTACCCCGGAAAGCGATGCTTCTCCTAAAAAGGATATGCTCACCCGCGCCGCATCCGAAAGCAGCGGGTAGTACGCATTGACAAACGCGGACGCGGCCTCTTCCAAGAGCGTTGCGCCGCTTGCGTCGTATTGCACCACCGTATACTGGCTTGTAGCGCCATACCACTCCAAATACAGCCCTTGCGCACCCTGCGGCAGGTCGATCTGAACAGACTGGCCAGACCGGAAGGTTTGATAGCTCTCGATCAGCCCGTCGGTGATGCGGTATTCCTTGCCTGTCAACTCCTCCGGCAGGGTGATTGTGCACTCCGCAGTCACCGCTTCGGCCGGGGTGGACGAGGCCTCCTCGCCCTCCGCACGTGCGCCATAAAGCGGCACAAAACCTGTAACCAGCACAAGCGCAGCGCAAGCCGCAGCCCAAAACCGACGATGAATATCTCTGTTTCTTATATGTTCGTGCATGGCATTAGTATACACAACCTCTGCGCGCAAAGTCAAAGCGATTCTGCCCGCTCCCGCGATTTCATCCGCCCGCGCGCCTGCCTTTTTACAGGCCGCGGGAAGGAGCGCGCGCAAAGCAGGTTCTGAAAACGACAGTTGCGGCGGCGCGATTGTATTTGGCCACAGTTTTTACTATAATCTAGGCATGGGCAACGATGGCGCGGCAGCGCAGATGCGCCGCACCGCACGGCCCGGCAACCAACGGATCGGAGTTCACATGAAAAAACAACGCACCTTCGTCATTCTGGTCGCATCCCTGCTGGCGCTCGCCGCGCTGTCCGCATGCGCGGGCGGCACGGAGCCGGCGGCGCAAGCCACCGCCGCGCCGACGCTCAGCGCAACCCCGCAGCCCACCGAGGCGCCGACCCTGGAGCCGACCCCAACGCCCGAGCCGACCCCAACGGTCATCACCATCGGCGCGATCGGGGACATCATGGCCATGGCGGTGCAGGTCAACGGCGCATATGACGAGGCGACCGGCACGTACGATTTCTCCCGCAGCTTCGTCGGCGTCGCCGACCAGTTTCGCTCGGTCGATCTCATGTGTGGCAACTTCGAATCCACATTGGCCGGCGAGGAAGCGGGCTATTCCGTCAAGAAGCGCCCGGAGGAGGCTGCGGACACCTTCAACGCGCCGGATTCCATCATAGACACGCTCAAGGACATCGGCTTCGATTTCCTCAGCACCGCAAACAACCACGCGCTCGACCGGCAGATGCCGGGCCTGTTGCGCACGCTGGATGTGCTGGACGAAAAAGGGCTCTACCACACCGGCACGGCGCGCTCAAACGAGGAGCGCGACACGCCGCTGATCATCGACGTGAAAGGCGTCAAGATCGGCATCGTCGCCGCAACGGAGATCATCAACAAAAACGACCGCTATATGACCGACGAAGAGACCGAGTACGCCGTCACGCGCCTGTATCTGCAGCAGGATCGGCTGATCGCCCAGATCAAGGCCACGCGGGAAGCGGGCGCAGACTTCATCATCGCCTACCCGCACTGGGATAAAGAGCATAAGTCCGCCGCAAACGCGCGTACGCGCGAGGCGGCAAAGCTGCTGCTCGAATCCGGCGTGGACGTCATCCTCGGCTCCCACCCCCACGTGGTGCAGAGCATCGAGTATATCACCGTGGAGCGGGATGGCGCGCCGTATACCGGCCTCGTCGTATACTCGATGGGCAACTTCATCTCCAACATGTCCAATAAAAAGGATGTCGATCCGCTTAAGTACGGTCTTTATGTGCAGCTCTCGCTTGAAAAGGCGCTCGACGGAACGACCACGCTCCAAAGCGCGGCCTACATGCCGCTCTTCTGCTTCTACCGCTCCATCGACAACAAATATCTGCATCAGGTCGTGCCCGCTCTGGCGGATACCTCTCGTATCCGTTCCTATTCCGAGCTGACCGACAAGGAACTGCAGCGCGTCGAGACCGCGCGCGAATACGTCATAGACGTCTGCACGACGGATGCGATCCCGGTCATGGACGACGCGGACTGGGTGGACTGACCGCGCCACTTCAAGCGTGTAAAACGAAGCCCGGAGCAATCGGTCTGCTCCGGGCTTTTGCGTTTACAGTCGGTTTCAGGCCGCGCGCTCCGCATCGACGGACGGCTCGCGCTTTGCCAGGCGCGCCGCAAAGCCGGCGGCGATCATAAACCAGATCAGCACGATGTTAAGCGACAGACTGGCAAACAAAAAGTCTTCCATCATCGCCTCCGCCAATGTAAAGAGCAGCATGGCGGGCAGCATCCGCACCGCGAGCGACTCCGCGTCGTCCATCTGCCCAAAGGAGAGCCGCCAGGCAAACACCGCGGTAAAGACGAGAAACACCGCTGCAAGCAGCAGCCCCACCACGCCGAAGGAGACCAACGCCCCCATCAGCGAGTTGTGAAACAGCCCAACCGGCGATCCCTCGGGAAAATACGGCGCCATCACGTTTCCCGCCACCGCCGGACCGGTGCCAAAGAGGAGAATCCGCGGGTTTTCCTTCAGGCCGTTCCAAACGCCGAGCCAGATATCCGTGCGTCCGCTGAAGCTGTCCACACCGGTAAGCCCCCGGTCCGCCACCTGGGTCTCCGGGGCGGCGGCCGCCTCCGGCTGTGCAGCCGCCTCTTCGGCCTCGGTCGCCTGCGGTGCGGTTTCCGCGACTTGCACGGCCGCCTCCTGTTGTGCAGCCGCCTCAACGCGCGCAAAGTAGGCGTTGTTTGCCTGGCCGACCAGCTCGGCGCCCTTATAGAGCAGCACGAGCGCCACGCAGCCCGCGGCAGCGCACAGCAGCGTGCGCTGCAGCGTTTTGGTCATCGCTCGCAACCTCACCCGCAGCGCAAGAAAGACCTCGAATCCAACCGCAAGCCCTGCGGCAATGATCGCCGTCCGGCTCACCGTCAGCGAAAGCGGAATGTAGCAAATCAGCGCGCAGAGCACCCAGAGCACGCGCTGCCAGGGCCGCTTTGCCCGCGCGATCAGATAGCCCGCAAGCACGATCGCCGCCGCCAACGGAGGGGAACTCCTGTTGGGATGGATATCGATGGAAAGCCGACCGTCCCAGAAACCAATGCCTTCAAAGACGGACGGCGCCTTTTCCGCTATGGCCGGGGCATAGATCGCGATCAGGCTCACGGCGCACAGCAGCGACGCCGAAAGAACCGTTGTGATCGCGAGCACCGTCAGCACATGCCCCGCGGTGTCTTTGTCAAACGCGTAAGGCAGCGAATAGCATAGAAAGAGCGCCGCGCACGTGGCCGCAAACCACGTATATGACTCAAGCAGATGCGCGCGCCCGTAGTTGAGCACCACACAGACGCACATCCATGCAAAGTATGCCAGCAGAAATCGGATTTCCCGTTTTTTTGCGTACCGCAATCCCACATAGAGCTGCGAGAGCGTCAGCAGGGAAACCGGATAAAACCAGTAGAGCAGCAGCGTATCGTGGTCGATGGGCAGTATGTTGTAGAGCACCTCGATCGCGATGCAGCCCGCCAAGGAAAACACCGCCAGAAAGCGCCAGCAGAGCACCCCCTCCTCGCGCAGGCGCAGCGCCTTTGCACCGCGTGTCCCGTTTGCCGCGTGTTCTTTTGATTCCATGCTTCCCCCTGTTTCCGGCGCGCTTGCCGCGCACCAAGGCGTCGTTACTCTCCTGTGCCTGGAGCCAATCGTTCACGGATGCGGCGGATCACGTCCGCATCCACTGCGTCGTCAAACTTCCGCGCAAAAAGCATGCCGCTGTCCATGAGCATATCGTAGTCCGCTGTTGTCAGCGTGCGCGGGGACGCGCCGCCACCGGACCAGTCCACATAGCGCATGCTTGCCGCCATCTCATCGTCCCAGCCCGAAAACGCCCGCTTCTCCATAAAAGGCGAATTGGCGACGAGCGTCTGCAGCCAGATCTCATCCGCGCAGGAGGAGTGGCGGTAATATGCCCGATACCGCGGCATGGTCTCCACCGCATAACGCGCCAGCGCATGTGTAACGGAAAACCATACACCGCCCTTTTGAAATACGAAGGGCGCGTTTCGGATCCGGTTAACGCCGAGCCTTTCCTGCAGCGCGGCCGAAGCCGGCGCGAGCCTTCGATCCAGCTTTTTGAGCAGCGGATGCACCGGCCGCCGCCAGTGCCAGCGGGCGATCCTGCCTTCGATGACATGGGGCTTTGCCGTCTCCCGCTCAAAGGAGACGAATTCCTCACCCGCGTGCTCCGCAAAGAAGGCGCGTATCTCCGCCTGCGGTTTCAGCGGCAGGTCAACGCCGGAGAGCAGGTGATAAAACGCATGCTCCTCCCGGCTTGCCAGCGCAAGCAGTGAGAGGATCGCGTCGATGAACGTCTCACTGCCCCAGCGCGCGTCCAACCGCGGCACAAACGCCACGCGGCTTCCAGGCGCGGCCGATGCCAGCTCCTCCTCCGAAAACCCCTGTGCTTTTTTATCGATGTGCAGGTAGATGTCGTTTTCCGGGTCATCGAGCAACCGCAGCAGGTTGAGCAGCTGCGCTTTTTTATTGTGCACCGTAATCAGGTAAGCGTGCCGCAGACCATCCGCTCGTTCCATATGCTCCGTCCTCTCGTCCGGCTTTGCCGGCGTGGTGTCAATCCTTTGTCCAGCTCTGCGGAACCGTCCCCTGCAACTGATACGGCTCGTCCTCGCCGGGCACCAGCTCGGAGTAGCCCCAGAGAAGCTGATCCGGCACGGAGCGGTAGTGGTTCTCCGCGCGCTTGTTGATGTATTCGCCCATGAACACCATCGTGGCGGAGGCGCCGCCGTCGAGGTTGTAGGCCATCACGCAGCCCTCGTCGAGAAACATCTGCGCAAAGTCGGAGAGCAGCACGCCATGGCTATAATACGGCAGCCGCCCGTCCACTACGATGGCGACAAAGTGCCCCGGCTCGACAAGCCCCAGCCCCGCGCGCGGATTGATGCGCCCCACGCGGTCCTGATCGACGTTTTCGCAGGCGACGCCGTCGATCACCAGCGGCGGGCCGAAAGCAAACGTATCCTGCGTGCCCTCGTCGATCTCGTTGAGCATGGCGGTATCATTGGCAAAATAGATGCGCATCGAGAAATCCTCCGTCAGCGCCATCATGGATACGGCGGTCTGCGAGCGGAAGATGCGCCCGTCGCGCAGCATCATGCCGCGGTTATAGTCGGAATGCAGCAGGTTATCCCCCGTCATTCCAAGCACGGCACGGTAGCGGCGCGCCATCACGCAGGCGTCGGTCGTGTCCCTGCCGTTGATGCGCACCGAGCCAAAACCGGTGCGGTAGGAATCCACCTCACGCTCGTAGATGTGCGCTACATAGTATGCAAGCGGCTTCCCCTCGGTTCGAATGATACGGCGGATTTCGACGGCAAGCGTATCGCTGCGGTATTCGTAGATGCCGTTTTCATCGTCGAAGACCACGACTTCCTCCGGATCGCCCTCCTGCCGGAAATGGGAAGCAAACGCCGCATCGTCTGCCGCCTCGGCCTCGTCCGGCGTTGCGCTCGGCTCCGGCGAAGCGGTAGGCGCGGGCGTGGGCGTGGGTGAGGGCGTTGACGCAAGCGCCGGGTCAGTCTGCGCCGCAGCCCTGCCGCCAAACAGCAGCACGGCCGCACCACCGAGCAGCAACAGCGCGCCCGCGGCAACGCCGACGAGGGAAAGGCGGCGCTTACGCGCATCCTTTTCGCGCCGATACATCCAAAAAGCGCCCGCTGCACAGACCGCGCCCAATAGCAGCAGCCCCCCGCCGATGTGGCGTATGGTGGCAGGCGCGAGCGTCGCCGACTCCGAATCCGACGCTTCCTGTGCCTGTTCGGACGCGGGCGCGCTCGTTTGCTCCGGCTCAGGCGTGTTCGTCGGCGCCGGCGTTATGGCGGCGTTCGGCAGCGCGGCAGGCCCCTCCAACGAAGAGAGCAACGCCAGCAGTTCGCTTGCGCTCTGCGCTTGGGACGCCTCTTGCGGATAGGTCTGCACAAAGTATGGCGTGTCGCTCACCGCGGCACGATAGATCTGCAGGCTGGTGTAGCGGTCAAACCCCGCCTGCGCAAGCGAGACGGCGCTCTCTCCTCCGAACCCATCCAGCGGCGCCTGCGTGTCGTACAGCGGGCTTGTACCCAGATCCAGATGCTGATAGACCGCGCGCATCTGCCAAACGCCGTATTCGCGTTCGCTGACATACTCCTTGCTCTCATCGGCCGCCAGGCTGGCGGCAAGCAGCACATGCGTGCTCGCAAGCTGGTGCATGCCGATATCGTCTTCCGCGGCTGCGGCGTGCGTGACGACCGTATCCGGCTGGTAGCGGCGGAAAAGCCGGATCAGCCACTCGTTGACATCCGCCTTCTCCACATAGGTGTACAGCCGCTTGAGATCGATCGCGCTGCGGTAAAACGGAAAGCTCCCGAAGATCGGCTGCGTACGCGAGCCGAGCGCATAGCGCGCCTCGATGGCCTCCTGCTGCGCCTGACGGTTCTCACTGGAGAGAAACACCAGCGCCGCATCTCCGCCGGAAAGATACGGCAGCAGGCTGCCGAAATAATACGATTCGTCCGCCGTATGCGCGGCAACGAGCATCACCTTCGGCCGCGCCTGCTGCGCCTGCATGATGCAGAGCGTCTCCGGCGGCGTCTGCGCGTCGTAGAGCCGCACTTCGGAGATGGCAAAGCCCTTTGTTCCGGCGATGCGCACGCGCGCGCAGCCCTCCGGCAAAACGTAGTAGTCATTGAGCAGGTCCGGGTTGGCGCTTGTCGTCTCCAGCACGCTGCCCGCAGCATCCAGCGCGTATACCGTCGCCGCTTCCGGCGCGGTATGCCAGGCGATGTAGAGCCCTCTTGCCCCGTCCGCAAGCGTGATCTCGAGCGCTTCGTCCTTCGAAAACGAGATGCGGGAGTTATAGCGTACATCCGTCAACCGCGGCTCAAAGTCCGCCAGACGCTCCGGCAGCGTAAAATCACAAAGCGCGGTCAGTTCGACCGGCTCGTCCGCCTCTGCCCGCGCCGCGTGAACCGCAGGCAAGAGCATGGCGCCCAGCAGAAAAAAAGCGGCTGCGCTCCTGATCAATTTAGAACCGTAGACGCTTTTCAAAACCATGTACCGTACTCCTTGGCGCCGCATGTTGTCCGCGGCGGAAATGTGTGATATCGTCTCCCGGCCGCAGCGCCGTGCCGGGCCGTTGTGAGCAGCGCCCTTCGGCGCGTCAAAACGAAAGGAATCAATCCCCTCATCCGGCGGACTGCGTGAGCGCAGGCGTGCTTTGCGGGGCGGTTTCTCTGCCGCCCGTCTCCCAAAGATTGATCGTAATCATGATGGAAAGCGCCAGAAACAGCGCGTTGAAGATCAAAAGCCTCGTCAATGGATCCGTTTTTCGTTTCATCGTTTTTCCCTCAGTCATATGATAGTGACAAGCGCAAAAAATGTCAAATCCCGCTTTGCGGTTCCGCCGGCCTCCGGCCGCAAACAAACCGTAATTTTCCGTGAACTGTTGCCGGATCACGCGCCGTGTGCCACAATGGTGTAGTATGATAAGGTTCATCGAACGGCATCGTACCATATTTCATCATTTACTTGAGGATGCGCAACAAACATGAACAGAGTACTCGCCCTGCTGCTGGCTACGCTGATGCTGTTGCCGGCGCCTGCCAAGATCAGCAACGACCCGCCGGATGTGGATATCGTCGCCCCTTACTATATCGTTGTGGACGCGGAGGATCCCTCCATCGTCTACTACGAGCGCGATCCGGATGAGCACTGCATCCCCGCCAGCACGATGAAGATCATGACCTGTATCCTCACGCTGGAGCATGTGACGGACTATGACGAGCCCGTCGTCGTCACCAAACAGGCCGCCAACCTCAAGGAGTCCAACTCGCTGATGGACGTCTACGCGGGAGAAACACTGAGCGTCAACGACCTGCTGCACGGGCTGATGCTGGTCTCCGGCAACGACGCGGCGCTCCTGCTGGCGACGCACGTCGCGGGCAGCGTCGCTGCATTCTCGGAGCTCGCCAACGCCAAGGCGGCGGAGCTGGGCATGGTAAACTCCCACTTCGTCAACGCCAGCGGCGCGTTTCGGGGCACACAGTATTCGACGGCCCGCGACATGGCGCTGCTGATGGCCTACGCGTTAAAAAACGAAAAGTTCCGCGAGATCATCTCCACGGCGAAGTACACGATCGAAGCAAACGGCGTGCGCAAAAAAGCGGACGTGCTGGAGAACTCCAACCGCCTGATCTCGGATGATCCTTCCACCAGCGACGTTTACACCGAGCTGTGCATCGGCGGCAAGACGGGCAGTACCGTCAATGGCGGCAAATGCCTCGTCGCGGCCGGCGCGCTCGACGGCGCGGAGGTGATCGTCGTTTTGATCGGCGCCGAGGATGCCACGAGCTACGATATGCACCGGCGGATGCCGAAGGTATTTGGCAACGCGAAATTCCTGCTTGAATATACGCTGGAAAACAGCTACACGCAGGTCACGCCGGCGTCGCTGGATTTCACCTATTCCACCGAGGTGACTCCAACGGGCGCAGCCTCGTCGTTCTCCGTCTCCGCGCAGTTTGATGAGGACGCCGTGCGCCGCCTGCCGAACGACATGGCAAAGGCGCTTGCCGCCGATCCCTCCTCCATCGAGGTCACGACCGAGCTGGAAGAGGACCTCGCAGACGCAAAGGCCGGGGACGCTGTCGGCACCATCTCCTGCTCTTACGAAGGCCGCGCGCTGTTCAACGGCGAACTCATCGCGGATACGGATGCGCTCCCAACCCCCACGCCAACGCTCGCCCTGCCGGAAAGCACTCCGGAACCTCCTGCCGACGCCGAGACCGGCAGCTTCTTCTCCGGCTTGCACATCGGGGTCTATGTGTTTGGCGGGCTGAGCGTTTTGTTGTGCATCAGCCTGATCGTTCTGGTCGTGCTCAAAATTCGACGGGGCGCGCGCTTGTAAGTTAACCGACGCTACACAAAAGAGGCTCGCGTGCGCGAGCCTCAGCCTGTCAAAAATTCGCATGCCGTTTTGGGGATAGGCCTGCCGGATCGTCTGATCATCCGGCTCCGACCTCCGGCTCTCTTGATCGCGGCAATCCGGATATCGTCTTGGCGTCATTTACAGAATGCCGGTCGAATCTCGATATTCCCGTAAGCTGTAACGCAGTGATTCTCGCCGCTCTCCCAAATGGCGTCGTTCACCAAGGCCTTAAATGCTATGCGGCCGCCGGACGGACGCTCCAGAACGCATTGCCAAAGATCCGGCCCAACGCAGTCGCAGCGAAGCCCTCTTTCCCAGTTCAGCGGTGCGGTGTCCCCGCGCAGATACAGCGCGTTTCCCCAGCCGCAGTCGTATCGAATCCGTATGGCCGTGCGCTTCACCGGCGCAGGGACAAAGCCGGTCGCTTTCCGTTTTGTCAATAAGAGCGCTCCATACGGCGCAAGGGTTACATGGCATTCACCTTCCTTGAAATGCACCGCTTCATCCGTGTGCAAGAGATTCACCCAATATCCGTTTTTCTGTATATCTCCCAATTGAAGCACACGGCGCTGTAAAACCGGCGAGTTGTTAAACACGCCCAGTATTATATCCGGTTCCACCTGTCCTGTGCGCAACACGGCAAAAACGGGATCCCCTTGCGCCAGATGTATCGTGTTCTGTTTGCCAAAACAAAGCGTATCCGAAAAGACCGAACGGATCTCGTTCAAGCGACGAATCCAGGTGTAAAGCGGCGCTGTTTCATCATAGCCCGGCATCATCTGGCGGTTTACGTCATTGACCAGAGCGTCGGTATAGCACCAGTCCCCGCCGAGCGCCTGCTCGGTTCCGTAATATACGATCGGAATGCCGCGCACACAATACAAAAACGCAAGCGCCAGGCGCAGTTTATCATAATGATCGGCTGCGTTTTGCAAAAACCGCGCGCGGTCGTGATTGTCTAAAAATGTCAGCAAACTCGTTTCGGAACGATACATCCCGTCCTGGTCAAAAATCTCCTGAACCTTTTCCCAACCCGCTCCTTCAAAAAAAACGTTGTTCATGCGAAAGTGCAGCGGAAAATCGAGCACGCTCCAGATATGCTTTTGAAAGGCTGCGTTTTCCGAAACGATGCCCGTGTACGCTTCCCCGAAGCAGGGAACGCGGATATGCCGTTCAAACGCGGTCAAAAACCGCTCCGGCACCTCCATCACCGCGTCGATCCGCGCCGCCGCAAATCCATACGACATCCATCCGCGCCGCCCATCGTCCGACCGGTACGCATCGCAAAGCGCGCGCCAGCACGCGGGATTTTCCTGCGCAAGGTCGCTCAACCCGCCGAGGCTGCAATAATGCCGCTGGAAGATATTGCTGAAGTCCGCGATCGCCTGCGGCATATGATGATACCAGCTCGGGTCGTCAAACGGCGGAGCGGGCTTCCCATATGCCGTGTCGAATCCGTCACCGGATTCGCTCAGATAGTTTGCCGTATGGTTGAGCTGCGCGTCGAGGATCATCTTGATCCCCTGCGACCGCGCTTCATCCATCAGGCGGGCAAGCTCCTGCTTCGTTCCAAAGTGCGGGTTCGTGCTGTTGAAGTCGCGCGTATAGTATCCGTGGTATCCAGCTTCGTCGGCGGTGCGGCTAAACAGCGCGTTGTCCTGCGGCGGAGACATCCAGACTGCCGTAAACCCCAGCCGTCTGATGTAGGCGAGTTGATCCTTCAGGCCCGACCAATCGCCGCCCTGATAGTAATGCAGGTCTCCGGGGCGGTATTCTCGTCCGAGCACGCCGTTGTTGGCGGGGTTTCCGTCCGAAAACCGGTCCGTCACAACCATATAGACGCGATCCTGTTCGTTGAGCGGCTGTTGTTCGGCACCCATTTGATCACCCCTTGACCGCGCCGGCGGAAATCCCCTGAATGATGTACTTTTGCATGAACAAAAAGAACACGACTACAGGGATGGTCGAAACGACAAATCCGGCCATAATCAGGTGCCACTGCTGGTTGTACTGCCCGTAAAAATACATCTGGCTCAACGGTATGGTGGAAGGCTTCCCCAGAATCAGATACGGCAGCAGGAAATCGTTCCAGATCCAAAGCGCGTTTAGCACGGCGATCGTCGCCAAAATGGGCCGCAGCAGCGGCAGCACGATCGAGCGAAACAGCCGCGCCGTGCCGCACCCGTCGATTCTGGCCGCTTCTTCGATCTCGCGCGGAACGCTCGAAACAAACCCTTTCACAAGAAAAATCGGGATCGGGCATTGCAGGCCGCAGTAGATCAGAATCAATCCCCAGAGCTTTCCGGTCAGCCCGAGCGACTTGGCCGTCTTCAGCAGGGCGATCATGATCGTATGAAACGGAACAAACATCGACGAAAGCAAAAACACCGTTATCATCGCCGACCAGACGGACTTCCAGCGTGCAAGCGCATATCCGGCCATCGAACTGACCGCGAGGTTGAGAACGATCCCCCCGCCTGTAACGATGCAGCTGCCGAAGAACGCCTCCAAAAAGCCGGATTTCGTCAGCACCAGCTTGTAGTTCTCCAAATACAGGCCGGAGGGAAGCGCGAGCGCGGAGCGCAGGATCTCCCCTTTGTCCTTCAGCGAGTTGACAACCGCAATGCATACGGGAAACAGAAAGACCGCCGCTATGGCAAAGGCCAGGATGGTCACGCCAAGCCCCTTTTTGTTTGTGCCTGATCCGGCGACAGAGCGTTTACTGTGCATCCGCCTTCTCCTTTCTGTTTTGCAGCACGTACAACAGCGTCGTCACCGTGCAGACGATCAGAAACAGGATGACGGATTGCGCCGTCGCATACCCCGTTCGGTTCGAACGAAATCCAGTGTTGTAGATCAGCAACGCGATCGTTGTGGTCGCGCCCGCCGGCCCGCCGGAGGTCATCGCCATTGGGAAATCGAACGTCTTTAACCCGGACGTGATGAGCAATATCGTATTCATGATGATCACCGGCGAGAGCAGCGGCAGCTTGATCCGCAAGACCACGTCAAAGCCGGAAGCGCCGTCGATCTGCGCCGCCTCGATCAGATCCGGCGAAATGCTTTGCAGCCCCGCGATGTAGATGAGCATATAATACCCCGCGCACTGCCAGGTCGCAGCAAGCCCCATGGAGTATAGCGCGATCTTTTCGTTGCCAAGCCAACTGACGGCGAATCGTTCCGGGATGTTCCACTGTGTCAGAAACGAGCGGTAAATGTCGCCATAGAGAAACACAAATACGAATGCGACGATGACCATGCTCATCAGATTCGGCAAAAAAAACACTGTCCGCAGCGCCTTTTTGCAGCGGACGCTGCCGTCGAGCAGCAGCGCGAGCGCAAGCGCAACAAGGTTCGCCAGCACGGCGACAAACGCCGTATACTGCAGCGTAACACGCAGCGAGCGCAGCACGTTCGGATTGGTCAGCGCCTCTCGATAATTCGCAAGGCCGATCCAGCTTTGCGTTTGGTTATATCCGTATGCATCGGTAAACGAAAGGTATATGCTGCGGATGAACGGAACCACGAAAAACAGAGTGAAGGCCGCGATTGCCGGAACCAGGAACACAAGGTATGTCAATGTCTCCTCGCGCGTTCTGTGTCGCATAGTGCCTCTTCCCTTTCTGACGAGAAAATCGGGGCAAAACAGCGCCCATCTTGCCCCGATTTTTGCTATCTTATAGTGCGTGCGTTATTTTGCGGCATTCGCGGCGGTATCCCAGGCGGTGTCCAGCGCGGCCATTGTTGAAGCGATGTCCGCGTGCCCGAGGATATAGGCCGGCAGGCTTGCTTCATACTCCGCGTGGAACGCCGTCGGCCAGCCACGGTCGGCCTGCGTGCAGACCATGCCCGCATCGATATAGGCGGTCACATCCGCGGCAACCGGATCAAAGTTGACCGATACGCCCTTTACCGCCGAGAATAGCTTTGCGGAGTTGGACCAAAGCTCCGCAATCTCCGGCCTGGTGAGGAACTCCAGGAAGAGCTTGCATTCTTCAACGTGCTCGGAGGTCTTCGAGATCGAAAGACCGAAGTCAGGGAACTGGTGCAGCTTGGCGTCCGCAGGATCCTCGGAGACCGGCAGCGCCATAATGCCGAGGTTGATGTCCGGATTGATGGAGCGAATCGGTTCCAGAGCCCAGAGCCCGTTCGCCATCATCGCCGCTTCGCCCTGGGCGAGCATGGCACAGGCGCCGTTGTAGTCCGTATCGAACGCGGTCTTCGTGTTGCCGTTTTCATAGATTTTTTTGAGCTGTTCAAACACGACCGCCCACTCGGAGGTCGCGGCAAAGGAGGTGGTCCCCGCTGTCTTTTCCGCATCCCAGTTCGGGTACTTGCCATAAACGGCAGGCGAAGCAAGCGCGAGCGAGGCCGGCTTTATCGTCCAGGCATCCTTAAATCCAAGCGCAAACGCCGTAACGTTATTGGCCTTGAGCGTGGAAAGAACATTGTCAAACTCGCTCAGCGTCGTCGGAACGGAAAGCCCGTACTGCGCAAAGATATCTTTATTGTAGAATACGCAGATGCAACTGCCGTCGATCGGCATCGCCCATGTGTGCCCGTCCGCATCCGTAAACGAGGAGGATTGAAGCGCCGCGTCGTTGATGTTGCTCAGAAACGCCTCTCCGCTCAGATCGAGCAGGTAGCCGCCCTTGGCGATGTCCATGGTGTCGAGCGCGCCCTGGAAGATATCCGGGATCTCATCGGTCGCAAGGCGGGCCTTGAGCACCGCGGCAGGCTCGTTGGTTACGATTTCCTGTTCGACGGTAATATAGGGATATTCCGTTTCGAACTTTTCGATGATCTGGGCGAATGTTTCCTGCGCCTCCTGCTTCTGATGAAAGAGGTGCAGCGTCACGGGTTCTTTTTCCGCGTCTGCAGCAGGCGCCTCGGTTGCCTGCTCGGCAGGATCCGACGCCGGCGTTTCCACGTCGGCCGTTTTTGCCGTGCATGCCGTCGCAAACGAGAGCAGTAGTAAAGCGGTCATTAAAACAGCGATGAAACGTTTCATGATTCTCTCTCCTTTTGATATGATAAATGTGGATTTGCTGTCCTCATTCTATCAACGTTCCATTCAAATCATTTAGCTTGTCGTTGAAATGATTTAGCCTCTTGCGGTTTTTCCGATGCGCAACAGAATTCCCTCGATATAATATAACCAATATCATACACAGAGACCATGGAGTTTTCCAAGATGAACATGCTGGGCAGAAAAATTCGTTACAAGCTTGTACTTGCGGTATTGTTGATCCTGCTGCTTTCTCTCGGCCTCGTTACGGTGATCTCCCATCAAAAATCGCTTTTCGTCATACGCGAGCAAAGCAGCGCGCTCAACGTTTCCCTTTCGCAGATGGGCGCGGAGCAGCTCGGCGCGGCCGCAAGCCAAATCAACACGATCTATCAGTCGATATACCTCGACAGCGAATTTCGCGACTATCTGAAAAACCTGGCGCTCAAAGGCCCGCAAAACCTGCCCTCGGGATACACAAACCAACTAAAGTCGGTGTTTCTTTCCCGCCTGTCCAGCCGAACAGACCTCTACAGCATTATCTATATCGATCCGCTCGGAAGGCTCACCTACTGCACCCGGGACGAAGCCGGGCACTACGCAAGCTATCAGAGCTGCGGCCTGCCGGAAGACTACGCGGCGCTCTACGAAACCCTCGATGGCTGGCAGAGCGGGTTGAAGATGCTGCCGACGGCAAAGCATATGGCGCTGCGATCAAAGCTGGGTGACAAGGCGCCGCTCGTCTATGCCGCCGCGCGAAAGATCGTCAATACCGAATCGCATTATGAATCGGTCGGGGTCATGTTTATCACGATGGATCTGAGCACCTGCGCGCATATGGCGCGGACCATATCGGCCGATTCCTCTGCGCTCGTGTACGTGACCGACCAGAGCGGAACCGTCATCTATGATTCGTCCGGAGCGCGCACGGGAAAGCCCATCCCGGAAGCTTTGGTCGCCTATTTCGGCAGCGAGAGCAAGGAGCCCATCCTCTCAATTGAGCGCACTTCCTACGTAATTGCGTATTCGGACGTCGCGTCGTTTGGCTGGCGCGTGGTCACGCTCGTTCCGGAAGAAGTCTACGCCGGAGAGGCATATTCGGTCTCAAACGCAATCCTGCTCAGCGCCATTGCGGTCCTCGTGCTCGCCGCCGCGCTTACAACGCTGTTTTCACGCATCCTGAGCCATCCGCTTGAGCAGATGGCGCAAACGATGAACCGCGTGGATCCCGAGCATCTCTCGATCCGCGCGGCCGTCGGCGGGCACGACGAGGTTGCGCAGATCGCGCAGAGCTTCAACGAGCTCATGGATCGCCTGCAAGCCGCGATTCAGAGCGAGTACCTGCTGGAAATCCGGCATAAGGAAGCGATGCTGCGCGCGCTGCAAGCGCAGCTCAACCCGCACTTTCTGTACAACGTTTTGCAGTCCGTCAGCAGTATGGCCGAGGTGCGCGAGGCGCCGGAAATCGTGACCCTCGCCCGGTCGCTGGGCAGCGTGCTGCGGTATTCGATTCAGTGCGAATCCCTCACCGCATCCGTGCGGGAAGAGGTATCGCACGTGGAACACTATCTGTTGATTCAGAAAATCCGCTTCGGCGAGCGGCTGCATTACAAGCTCAACGTGCCGGAATACGCCATGGATTACCGCCTGCCACGCGTGTTTCTCCAGCCCATGGCGGAAAACGCCGTCATCCACGGGCTGGAAGCAAGGCCTGAACCCGGCAACCTCTCCATTCGAATCTGGCTGGAGGACGAGCTGTTGTACATCGAGGTCTCGGATGACGGCTGCGGCATCGCGCCGGAGGAGCTCAACCGAATTTATGAGCAATTTCGTCACACTCAGATTCCCAGTTCGGAAACGGGTATCGGGCTGATCAACCTGAAGTCCCGCCTCGAGCTGTTTTACGGCGACCGCGCCAGTTTGCACATCGAAACCGAAATCGGCGTCGGAACAAGCATCACAATCGCGCTGCCGGCGGAAAGGGGCTGACAAAGTTTGGTTCGCGTTCTGCTCGTGGAAGATGAGGAGTGGATTCGAAAGGGGCTCATCAAGAGCATCCTTTGGCATGATTTGGGCCTTTCTCTTGCGGGAGAGGCCGCAAACGGCCTGGAAGCGCTCTCCTTCTTCGCGCATGAACGCATCGACATCGTCATTACGGATATGCGCATGCCCGCCTGCGACGGTAAAGAACTGCTGGTTCAGATGGAGGAGCGGCGGCTGAACTGCGAGGTGGTCGTACTCAGCGAGTATTCTGATTTTGACTACATGCGTCAGGCGATCCATGCAAAAGTATTCGATTATCTGCTCAAGCCCGTCGATACGGATGTGCTGAACGCCTGTCTCAAGCGCCTTGTCGAAAACCGTGCACTGCATCAAAGCAGCGAGCAAGCCGCCCAAATCCCCGCTTTGTCCGCATTGCTTACTGCATTGGATCGCAAAGAGCCCAGCTCCGGCACGTTTGACCGCCTGCAGGACGAACACCGCGCTTATTACGCCGAACACCCCGTCTACATGGCCTGTATACAGGCGCTTGACGCACCCGCGCGGAAGTCGCTTCTCTCGATCGAGCAGGCGGTGCACGCGAGCCTGCTGGAAGGCGAAACATGCGAGCTTGCGCCGGCCTCGCCTGCCGAGCGGCTAACGGTTCTGCTATATACCTGCAGCACCAATCCGCTGGGATGCGGCGTCGCATTTGTCAACCTGCTCGGCCGCATACAGAAAGCCGCGCTGCAATCCGGCTGGACGATTCGTATCGGCGCGCTTCGCACGCGGGTTTCCCCGGAATCTGCACAAAAGGCCTTTCTTCAGGCGTCTATGGCGGCGCAGTTTCTGCACCGAGGGGAAAGCGGGCTGGTCTTTGGGGAGCAAACCGCACTGACGGAACCTATGCTTTTCACGTTTCCCGTCAATGACAAAACCCTCCGCGAGACGCTTGCCTCCCTGAATCCGTCGGAAGCCGAACATATGATACAGCAGTTTTCTTGTTGGGTACGCTCCGCGGAGTATCTGCCTGTTCAAGCGATGCAAAAGGCGCTGATCGATCTCTCCCTCTCGCTGGAAAAACTCTGTCAGAAAACCGGCTTCACCGTAAATATCAGCCGCGAGCTTGGGCAAAGCTATATCGAGTCGATCCGCGCCGTGCACTCCCTCCCCGCGATGGAGCACTATCTAAGGCGGCTCTTTTCTGTCGTAACCCAAACCCTCGGGCAAAAACGTGCGCTCACCAGCGCACAGGTCGTAGAAGAAATCGTGGCGCAACTGGAATCCCGCTATGCCGAAGACATCAGCTTGATGGAGTTTTCCGAGCGATATCATCTGAACTATATCTACCTTAGCCGCCTCTTCAAGGGCCAGACCGGCGCAACGTTTACGGAGTACCTGCAGCGCGTGCGCATGGAGCACGCCAAGGCGTTTATGGATCAGGGTACTTTGAGCACGCGCGAGATCGCGGAGCGCTGCGGCTATCCCAACCCTTACTACTTTATCTCGGCCTATCATAAGTTTTTTGGCAAGGAGTGAACACGGAAAATGCAATCGACCAAATCTGCGCGGCAGTCACAATGGTGGAAGACCGCCGTCGTCTACCAGATTTACCCCAGGAGTTTTCTCGACACCAACGGCGACGGAATCGGAGATCTCAACGGCATCACACAACGACTGGACTACATCCAAGCTCTCGGCGCAGACGTGATCTGGCTTTGCCCCGTATATGCCTCGCCAAACGACGACAACGGTTACGATATCAGCGATTATCGGGCCATACATCCAGACCTTGGCACGATGGCGGATTTCGAACGCCTTTTATCCGAAGCGCATCGGCGGGGCATCCGTATCGTGATGGACCTCGTCGTCAACCATACCTCCGACGAGCACGCATGGTTTACCGCTGCGCGCGCAGACCGCAATAGCCCTTATCGGGATTACTATATCTGGCGAAACGGACGCGGCGAAAATCCCCCGAACAACTGGGGCTCCTGGTTCGGCGGGCCGGCGTGGGAATATGATGCGGAAAGCAACCAGTATTACCTGCATATTTTTTCGAAGAAACAGCCCGACCTGAACTGGGATCACCCGGCTGTACGCGAAGAGATATTCGACATGATGCGCTGGTGGCTGGATCGGGGCGTAGACGGATTTCGCATGGACGTCATCAGTCTGATCTCGAAGCCCCATGATTTACCGGATGGCCCGCAGACCGGCGAATATGGCGATCTCTCCCCCTTTTGCCTGAATGGGCCACATGTACACGAGTACCTCCGCGAGATGCATGCGCAGGTACTGAGCCGGTATGATATCATGACCGTCGGTGAAACGCCAAACGTAACGCCTGCCGACGCGCTGCAGTATGCAGGAGCCGGCCGTGGCGAGCTAAACATGGTGTTTCAGTTTGAGCACGTGTCGTTGTCGAATGGCCCTCTCGGCAAGTGGAACGACCAAAAAACCGACCTTCACGCTCTGAAAGCGGTGCTCGCAAACTGGCAGCTCACCCTGCACGAAACGGGTTGGAACTGCTTGTTTTGGTCAAACCACGATCAACCGCGTGCAGTATCCAAATTTGGCGATGACCGCCCGGATTTTCGTTCGCGTTCGGCAAAGATGCTTGCCACCTGCCTCTACCTGATGCAGGGGACTCCCTATATCTATCAGGGGGAGGAACTCGGCATGACCAACGCGCCTCTCGAAACGCTGGAGGACTGCCGGGACATTGAGTCGATCAATGCTTACCACGAGCTTGTCGGCAGCGGCAGCGTTGCGGGGGATCAGATGATGCGGTATATCCGCCAAGCCGGACGGGACAACGCGCGAACCCCCATGCAGTGGATCCCCGGCAAGCAGGCCGGTTTTACTACGGGTTCGCCATGGATGCGCGTTAACCCCAATCATCTGGAAGTCAATGCGCAAGCGGAGGCGTCCGATCCCGATTCCGTGCTTTGTTATTATCGTTCCCTACTGATGTTTCGCAAAAACAACCCCGTTGTTCTAAACGGGGATTTCGTCTTGTTCTATCCCGAGAGCGACTCTATATTTGCTTATTCGCGGCAGTATGCGCATGAGACACTCTGCGTATTCTGCAACTTTACCGATACCGAAGTGTCCCTGCCATATGAGCCGCCGCGCATCAGGCAGATCGTTCTGCGTAACTATTCGGAGAATTGCCCTTATCTGTCACTGCGGCCTTATGAAACCATCGTATACTATTCAGATGAATCCTGCGGTTGACAGCGCGGCATTTACCAACGGCTTGCGTATCTCTCGTGTAGGCGCGACAAGCGGGAACAGGTCGAACGAAACCGGCATGTTCCCGTATACGTCATTTTTGACAGCAAGAGAGGCTCGCGTGTGCGAGCCTCTCTGAATGAATCGAAGTGGATTAGTTGATGATCTCGGTGACGACGCCGGAGGCAACCGTGCGGCCGCCCTCGCGAATCGCGAAGCG
>JAEWQH010000082.1 GCA_023399275.1 Bacillota bacterium | reverse complement strand
GGGCTGCACCTTTCAAGCAGCTTTGACACGGGCGTGTTCGCGCTCAAGAGCGGCGTACTGACCTCCAACGTGGACCGCTTTACGGTCACGGTGTCGGGCCGCGGCGGACACTGCGCCTTTCCGGAGCAATGCGCCGATTCGCTGCTGGCGGCAAGCGAGATCGTGCTGTCCCTGCAGAGCATCGTTTCGCGGCGCATCGGTGCGACCGACCCGGTCGTGGTATCCGTCTGCGAGTTTCACGCGGGCACGGCTTACAACATCATCCCCTCCGAGGCGAAGCTTAACGCGTCCACCCGCTCCTTCGGCGAAGAGACGCGCAGGCGGATCGAGCGCGCGGCGGAAAGCATCTGTGCCGGGGTTGCCGCGGCGTATGGCTGCACGGCGCATTTTACCTGGATCGAAGGGTACCCGAGCGTGGTAAACGATCCCGCGCTGACCCTCGAAGCGGAGCGCGTGATCACGGCGCGCTTCGGTGCGCAGCGCGTGCAGCAAATCGGCGTGATCATGCCGGGGGAGGACTTTTCCTACCTGCATGAAGGCAGGCCGGGCTTCTTTGTGGAGCTGGGTACGCGCAATGCCGCGCAAAAGACCGACGCGCCGCACCATAACCCGCACTACCGTATGGACGAAGGCGCCCTGCTCAGCGGCGTGCAGTATGAATACGACGTCGCCCGCGCGATGCTGGACGGCACGGCTCGCTTCCGGGAGGGGCGCGCATGAAGCTGACGGTTTTGGTGGACAACCACACCTATATCGACCGCTACTACCTCGGCGAGCCGGCGGTGTGCTACCTCATCGAAGACGGGGATCGCTCCATCCTGCTCGACACGGGATACTCGGATGTATATCTTGAAAATGCCGCGCGGATGGGGATCGATCTAGGCTGCGTGACGGACATCGTGCTTTCACACGGACACAACGACCACACGGGCGGCCTGCCGGCGTTTTTTGAGCGTTTTTCACAGCCGGTGCGTCTCTATGCGCATCCCGGCGCGCTCCTGCCCAAGCGGCTGGACGGGCTGGAGGTCGGCTCCCCGCTTCCGCTTGAGCGGCTGCCGGAGCGTGTGCAGGCGCGGATTTTGACCAAGCCTGCCGCCGTAAGCGCACATGTGACGTTCCTTGGCGAGATCCCGCGCAGCTACCCGTTTGAGCAGGGGCGCGCCGTCGGCGAAACGGCCCTGGGCTGCGGCTGCTGCTGGGAGGAGGATGCGTTGCAGGACGACACCAGCCTTGCGCTTTCCCTGCCGGAGAGCGTGTTTGTGGTGACGGGCTGCGCGCACGCCGGCGTTTGCAACACGGTGGCGCATGCCAGGGCGGTCTCGGGCAGGGAACGCGTGTCCGGCGTACTCGGCGGGTTTCATCTCTTTGATGCGGATGAGGCGCTGGCGCAGACGATTCAAACGCTGCGCGCGCTCGGCGTAGAGCGGGCCTATCCCGCGCACTGCACAAGTCTCGCGGTCAAGAGCGCGTTTGTTGCCGCAATGGACACCTGTGAGGTCGGGGTGGGGCTGTCGCTGAGCTGGCAGGCATAAAGGGGTATGCGGGTGTAGCCGGAGTACGAAATTTTGGCAAAAAACGAGTGAAATAGAGCGGCGGTCGCTTTCAAATCAAAAAAAACAGAAAAGTGAACTCACTTGGAAAAGGTTGTAACTCTTTCCCATATTTCGGAGAAACCCCTTGAAAAGACCGCTAAAAACAATATACTGTCCATAGGAATGAAGAAGGGTCTATTCGCGCCGTCGTCGTTTGGCGCGCCGATGTTTTGGGGAGGATATCATGAAGAGAAAAACCGTGCGCATTACACCACTGGGCTATATCGTGCTGACCATCATCATTCTGGTGATGGCGGTCAGTATTTACTTCATCGTTTGGTCCATGCGAAACACAAAGGGCGAGGAAGGCGAACAGGTGCTTAGCAGTCCGTCGTCCACGCAGATGACGCCCACGCCCTCTCTTGCGCCCGTCGGCTCCACGACGCCCGCGCCTGCCACGAGCGCCACCACGCCGCCGGAAACAAGCGCGCCGAGCGCGACGACAAGCGTCACGCCGAAGCAGGACGACACGCCCGAACCATCGGTAAAGACGCCGACCGCGGCGCAGATTGCGTCCGCCGTAGACGGCACGCTCAATGCCAGCGGCGTAGTGCTCCGCGCCGGCCCCGCGCAGACGTACAGCATCCTCGGCAAATACTCCTCCGGTACACAGCTGAAGGTATATGAAGCCTCGGGAGACTACTATTTTGTGCGCGTGGTCAAGGAGAATATCGTCGGTTACATCGCCGCAAAATTCGTGGATAAGGCAGGGCTGCTGCCCGGCGAAAACGCAACGCCTACGCCGAAGTCCATCGCCGGCACCATCCCGGGCACCGTCAGCGCGAGCAAGCTTGCGCTGCGCACCGTGCCCAGCACGGAGGACAACACGCCTATCGGGGAGGTCGTCAAGGGCGACTCGGTGCTGATCTACTTCAAGACGGGGGACTTCTACTATATCCAGGTGGTCGATACCGGTGTGAAGTGCTACGCCGCGGCCAAGTACATCACCGCCAGCACGGTGGTGCCGACCGGTACGCCGGTGCCGTAAACCATACCGATACAAGTATCATATTGCACGAAGGGCGCGCCGTCTGGCGCGCCCTTCGTGCATCCGGGCGGCGACGGCATCGAGACGCTGTCCATACCGGGTGACCCGCTCCCTCTGCGGACGCAGGCTATTTCTTGCCGCGATCGCGCAGCAGCATATTCAGGCTGCGGTCGTAGCTCTTTTCTCCTTCCTTGGTGAAGAAGCAGGCGGGAAACTCCCCGACGCCGCGATGATGTGCGACGCACTCGCAGCACTTGCCGTGGCGCTTGCAGACGTAGGTACATGGACAGGTTGCGGCGTTGACACAGTTGCTCATAGCAAATCCTCCTGAAAAAAGTCGATCAGAAAACGGAAGGGTGTGTGCTGCCGCGCCGCTCCGCGCGCAGGGTGATCAGCACGACCAGCGCGGCGAGCCAGGCACAGACGGCGGGGGCGAGCATCATGATCCGCAGCCCGGCCCAGCTTGCGAGCGCACCCATCAGCAGCGAAGAGACGCTGCGCGTGGCGCACATGCTCACGAGGAACGAAGAGGCGATCAGCGAGGAATTCTCGGGGTCGTCCGCGGAGGCCTCGCTGAGGATCATCGGCACGCAGTGGCCGGAGACGAGGCCGATGACCCCGCACATGACGCACATGACGACCGCACTGCCAGAGAGCACGCCGACTGCGAGAAACGCGCCGGCAAGCACCAGGCCGAGCAGAAACAGCTTCAGCGGGCGCAGCGGCAGGCGCGGCGCAAGAAAGCGGCTGAGCGTGGCAAAGACCCAGTAGAGAGAGAGGGCGACGGAACCGAGCGCCTCCGCGTCGTATTGCAGCGTCAGATACCGCACAACCCAGATCAGCAAGCCGGACTCCGTGACGGAATACAGCATGGTGGCCAGCAGCATCAGCGCGTTCTTTCGCCGAAACAGGAAGGTTTTGACGCTGCCAAGCGTGAGCCGTGGTTCGACCGTGGGGGCGGGGACGCCCCGCTTGGCGCCGGTGAGCAGCAGCAGAAACGCCACTCCGGCACAAAGGATGAGCGCGCCCATGAGAAAGCTCACCGTTCGCCAGCTCACCACCGCGAGCAGCGCGCTGATCAGCAGCGGCGCGCTCAGCCCGCCTACGCCGTAGCCGCCGTGCAGCAGCCCAAGAAACTTCGCGCTCTTGTCGCGGTGGAGATCGACCATCACGGCGTTGCAGTTTGCGTCGATCCAACCAAAACCCACGCCGGTGAGCAGGCTCGCGGCGATCAGCCCCGCCAAGGCGCGCCCCGCGCCAAGCAGCGCAAAGGAGCCGGCGAGCAGCGCGCTGGCGATGAGCAGCACAGTGGTCTTTTTAAGACGGCCCTGCAACATGGGCGCCGTGAGGAACGCGGCGATCGAGCCGACATTGATCATGCTGGTCATGATGCCCTGCGCGCCGCCGGTGAGACGGAAAGCCTCGACTACACTGTTGAGCACCACGCTCTGGTAGTTGTTCAGCAGCCCGTAGACGGCGATAAGCATCACGAGCCCGGCGGTGAGCAATCGCGCGGAACGAAGGGCGGAGTCGCCCTCGCGGGAAGAAACCATGGGGTGAAATCCTTTCGAACGGAGCGTTTCCTGCCCCGTAAAAACCGCGGGCGCTTCGACGCAGGTGCGCGCCGGCTCCCGCAAGAGAGTATACCAAATCTTCGGTGCTTTTGGCGAACGATTTTTAGAACAAGGGGATTGTGCCCGGTGCAAACGGCGAGGATGCGGCATGCAGCTACCGCAGAGCGACAAAACAGTTTTTAAGTGTTTTTTGTTACGGCGAAACAGAACGGTTTCCGTCAAAATGTGTGTTGATCGGTCGAAATACGTAGGATATTGGGTGCCGGATCCCCTGTACATCCGGGAAAAGGGCGGACGCCGCAAAATTTACTTGCAATCTAAACAGGCAATGGTATACTGCAACTGTATAAAATAGTATGTCCTTTCGGTCGGCGCGGTCTTTTATCTTTGAGCCGGAGCAAAAAATGAGTCATAGCCAGTTTGAATGCCCCATCCCCGAGGAGCTGCGCGAGCAGATCTTCCAGGAGCTGCCCTGCGGGCTCTTTCTAGCCGGCATGGATGAGCGGCTTTCTTTGGTATATGCAAATGAGCGCTATTATCGCATGATGGGTTACCCGGGCGCAGCCGAGGCGAAAGCGGACGGGCTGCTCGGCGCGCTCGATCGGGTGGAGCAAAAGACAGGCGCGGAGGCGCGCGCGCGGCTGCGGCGGCTGATGGAATCGCAAGAGCAGACCGCGGCGCTTGAGCTAAAGCTTTGCCGCGGCGACGGCGAGCCGCTCTGGTGCATGCTGCTTGCCCGCCGGACGGAAGGGAGCGCGGGCCTGTGGATCTGCGTGCTGACGGACATCTCCGCGCAAAAGCGCATCGAGGAGGAGCTGCGCGTGCGCGAAGAGGAGTATCGCATCGCAGTTCGCCAGAGCGACAAGCTTGTTTTGCGCTACGACATCGCGGAGCGAACGGCACACTTGCCGCCGGAGTCTGCGAAGATGTTTCAAAAGAGCACGATTCGCGACCTGCCCGCGCATCTGGAGGCGAGCGGGTCGATCCATCCGGATAGTCTGGAAGCCTTTCGGGAACTGCACGCGTTGGTCGCCAGCGGCGCGCAGCCGACGGGCAGCGCGGTGCTGCAGATGAACCTTTGCTGCGACAAAAGCGGGTTTGAGTGGTATCGTGTGGTGTATTCGCTTATCTTTTTGGAGGATGGCCGCCCGGGGCAGGCGGTCATCTCGCTGCAAAACGTAACGCAGCAGCATGCCCGCGAAATCGCCTACCAGCGCTGGGAGAAGACGTATGCGGCCATGCCGCAGGGCAGCACGGCGTATTTGGAGTTTGATCTGACCCAGAGTCGGCTGGATGTGCAGAAAGGCGCGCTGCTGCCACCGATAGCGGAGCGGTTTCGCGACTCCATGGAGGAGGCCATGCGCTATTTTCTCCAGCACTACGTGCACGCGGAGGATCGCGAGCGGATCCGTGCATTTGCCGCGCGTGAGTATCTGCTGACTGCGTATTTCCGCGGAGCGCGGCTGGAAAAACAGGAGTATCGTCACCGCGGGGAGGACGGGAAATATGCATGGGTGCGCATGAGCATACAGATGCTGCCCGATCCATACTCGTGCAACGTGCGCGCCTCGATTCTATTGCGGGATATCGACGCGCAAAAGTGCGAAGAGCTGACGTTGATGGATCAGCTGCGCACGGATACGCTCACCGGCGCGCTCAACCGCGGCGCGTTTCTGGAAGCGGCGGCTGCGGTGTTTGCCCAGCCGAGAAACGCGGGGTTGCATGCGCTGGTGATGGTGGATGTCGATCGCTTTAAGCGCATCAACGACCGCTACGGGCACGGCTGTGGCGACCGCGTGCTCGCGCGCATCTGCGATGTGCTTCGCAACGCGCTGCGTGCGGACGACGTCGTTGGCAGGCTCGGCGGAGATGAGTTTGCGCTGCTGCTGCGCAATGTGGCGAGCGTTGAGGCGCTGCAGGGGAAGCTTGACGCGCTCCGTGCGCAGATCTGCGCGCAGCTGAGTGAGGAACTCTGCGTTACGTGCAGCTTCGGTGCGGCGGCGTGCCCGCAGGACGGAATCAGCTTTGACGAGCTCTACTGGAAAGCGGATGCGGCGCTCTACGCCGCAAAGGAGGGCGGGCGCAACTGCGCGCGCATCTATGAGGCGGATATGGGGCGGCCGCAGCCGCTCTTTGAGACGATGTTGCTCTGAGCTTGCATCCGCGGAGAATCGAGGGTACGCTGTGCAAGATGCGCAAAGGAGGCGTGCGTGCGCGCCGTCCTTACCGAGTGATCCGCCGCGCCGGCCTGGCGGGGAATCGATGGGGGGCCTGCGAAACGATGAAACAATCCCAAAGTCATTTTTGACAGCAAGAGAGGCTCGCGTGTGCGAGCCTCTCTGAATGAATCGAAGTGGATTAGTTGATGATCTCGGTGACGACGCCGGAGGCAACCGTGCGGCCGCCCTCGCGAATCGCGAAGCG
>JAEWQH010000074.1 GCA_023399275.1 Bacillota bacterium | reverse complement strand
ACGCGCTCTACAGCGCGGCGCTTTCGCTCGGCATTCCCGCGCATCTGCGCCTTGGCAACGGCGAGGAGATCACCGGCGGACGCGATAAGCCGTCCATTGTTTCGGATGCGCTGGAGGCCGTCATCGGGGCGATCTATCTCGACGGCGGGCTGGAGCACGCGCGGCGTGTCATCCGCGAGCGCGTGATCCGTCTGCTGGAGGACGCGCGTGTGGACGAGACCGATAAGGATTATAAGACGCGTCTGCAGGAGTATGTGCAGAAGGGGCACATCGGCACGCTCGAATACGAGTGCCTCAGTGAAGCAGGCCCGGAGCATCAAAAGCGGTTCACCATCTGCGTGCGCCTCTCCGGGGCGGCGATCGGCGAAGGCACGGGGCCGAATAAGCAGAGCGCGGGGCAGGAGGCGGCGCGGGCCGCGCTGGCCCACCTCGGCGTGCTGGAGGGCGGAGCATGAGGCTGACCAAGCTCGAACTCAACGGCTTCAAATCCTTTGCGCGAAAGACGGAGATTCGCTTTGGCCAGGGCGTCACCGCCATTATCGGGCCAAACGGCAGCGGAAAGAGCAACATCTCCGACGCGGTGCGCTGGGTACTCGGCGAGCAGAGCGCAAAGGCGCTGCGCGGCGGCAAGATGGAGGACGTCATCTTCAACGGCACGCAGCTGAGAAAGGCACTGGCCTACAGCGAGGTGACGCTGACCTTCGACAACAGCGACGGCTTGCTCAACGTGCCGTTTGCAGAGGTTGCCATCACGCGCCGCGTATACCGCTCCGGCGAGAGCGAATACTGCATCAACCGCAACAACTGCAGGCTGCGCGACATATCGGAGCTGTTTGTCGACACCGGCATCGGCAAAGATGGCTACTCCATCATCAGCCAGGGTAAGGTGGAGGAGATCCTCGCCAACAAGAGCGGAGATCGGCGCGCGGCCTTTGAGGAGGCTGCGGGCGTCATGCGCTACCGTGTGCGCAAAGAGGAAGCCGAACGAAAGCTCAACAACACCGAGAAAAACCTTGAGCGAATCGAGGATATCTTAAAAGAGCTGGCCGACCGTCTGGAACCGCTCGAGCAGCAGAGCGCATCCGCGCGCGCATACCTGCGCCTGCGCGACGAGCTGCGGGAGCTGGAGGTCAACCTGTTTCTCTACCAATATGACCGTGCGCAGGAGAAGCTTTCGCAGATACGCGAATCCATGCGGCAGATGAACGAGGAGCGCGAGCTTGCCGAGGCCGGCGAAGCAACGCTGCTAACCGCCTGCACCGCGCTGGAGGAGCAGCTGCGCGCGTTGGATACCGCGCTGAACGCACAGCAGACCAAGCTCATGGGTCTGGTATCCGAGGCGGAGACGCGCGTCGGCAGCAGCCATGTGCTCGCTGAACGGCGTGAAAACGCGCTGCTGGCCAGAAATCGTATCGAGCAGGAGCGCGCGCAGGCAAAGGCGCGTCTGGAAGAGCTGGCGGAAGCCATCGCCGGTATGCAGGCGGACGAATCAGGGCAGGCCGCTCTGGCGCTGCTGGAAAAAGAGATGGACGCGGCGCAGGTGCGCTTCGACGCACTCGAAGCAGATATCGCCGCGCGTGAAGAGGCGCTCGACGCCTTGAAAAACAGCATCATCGAGGCGATGAACCGCGCTTCGGACTACAAGTCCAGCGCGGCGCGGCTCGAAGCGATGAAGAGCTCCATCACGGAGCGGCTGGCCGCCATTGCGGCGCAGACCGAGCGCCGCGCACAGGAAGGCGAGAAGCTTCAGCAGGAGCTGGAGCTTGCGCACGAGCGCCACGCGGCGGAGCAGGAGCACCTGGAGCGGGCGAAGAAGGATCTGGACGGCTCGGTAGAGCACCGCAGAAAGACGCTGGATGCGTTCACCGCGCTGCGCGAGGAGATCTCGCGCGATGAGCAGGGCATCTCCTCGATCCAGTCGCGTCTGCGTGTGCTGGATGAGATGCAGCGCTCCCGCGAAGGCTACTACGCAAGCGTTAAAAACATCATGAAAGATGCGCCGCACGACGCAAAGCTCAGTCGCGCCATCGTCGGCGTGGTAGCGGAGCTGCTCTCTGTTCCGAAGGACTATGAGATCGCCGTGACCATGGCGCTTGGCAGCACGTTGCAAAACATCGTCACCCCGACCGCGGAGGATGCAAAATACGTCATCGAGTATCTGCGTGCCAAGAACTACGGCCGCGCGACGCTGCTGCCCATGGCGCTGCTGCATCCGACCCGCATCACGCGCGAGGAGCGCGCGCTGCTGGACATGCCCGGCTGCATCGGCGTTGCAAACGAGTTGGTCAACTGCGACGAGAGCGTGAGAAGCGTCATGGACTACCTGCTCTGCCGCACGATCATCGTGCAGAATCTGGATGCAGGCATCGCGCTCAAAAAGCGTACGCGCGGGGCATTTCACATCGCCACGCTGGAAGGCGATATCATCAGCACGGGCGGTTCCATGAGTGGTGGCAGCCTGCAAAAGCAAACGTTTCAGCTGCTCGGCCGCGAACGGGAGCTGCAGGAGCTGCGCGAAAAGCTCAAGCAGGCCGACGCTGCGCTGGAGGAGAAGAAGGCGGCGCTCCGAAAAGGTGAACAGGATGTGCTGCGCTGCGACATTCAGGTGGACGCCTTTCGAGACGCGGTGCATGCCTGCGAGCTGGCCGCGGCAAAACAGGCGGAGCAGTTGGATATCATCCGCCGCGATGCGGAAACCAGCGGGCAAGCCGCCCAAACGCTGGAGCAGGAGCGACTGCAGCTATCCGAAAACCTCGCCGAGATCGAGCGCGAGCGCACCAGCGCCGATGAGCGGCAGAACGATATCGAGCAGGGCAACGCAAGCACACGCGAGGATGTCGCCCGCGCGCAGGGAGAGCTCTATGAGCTGCGCAGGCTGCGTGAAGCGCTCGCGGGCGAGCTTACCGAGCAAAAAGTGCGCCGCATGGCGCTGAGCAAGGAGCGAGACGCCGTCTATGCCGAGCAAAAGCGGCTTGCCGCCGAGCACCGTGAGCTGACGCTGCGGAAGGACGCGCTTATGCGCGAGGCGGAGGAGACCGACGCAAGCATCGCGTCGATAGACGCGGAGCTCGCCGCCATGCATGCGCGCATTGAAAGCGACAGCGCGGAGACATCCGCCGAGAAGGAGGCGCACAAAAAGCTGGAGGAGGAGCGGCAAACCCTATCCGCCTCACTCTACGAGCAGCGCGCGCGGCGCGAGGAATTGCTCGCCGGCATGCGCGACCTTGCCGAGCGCATCCATAAGCAGGAGATGGCGCAGAGCCGCCTCGAGATGGAGCTGGGCGCCATGCAGGATCATATCTGGAACGAATACGACCTTACCTATGAAAACGCGGCCGCGCTGCGGCGCGAGATCGCCGTCGGCTCCACCGGCGCGCGCATCGCGCAGATCAAGCAGGAAATCAAGAGCCTGGGGGACATCAATCTCGGCTCGATCGACGAATACAAGAGTGTGTTTGAGCGCCACGGCGAGCTTTCGGCCCAGTGCCAGGACTTGCGCAAAGCCAAGCAGGACCTTGAGACGTTGATCGTCGAGCTCACCGAGACGATGGAGACCGTTTTTCTGCGTCAGTTTGAGCTGATTCAGCAGAATTTCTCGGCCACGTTTGCGGAGCTTTTCGGCGGCGGCCAAGCCGAGCTGCGGCTTGCGGATAAAAACGACGTGCTCGGCTGCGATATCGACATCATCGCCCAGCCGCCGGGCAAGAAGCTGCAGCTGCTTACGCTGCTTTCCGGCGGGGAGCGTACGCTGACCGCCATCGCGCTGCTGTTTGCCATGCTCAAGCTCAAGCCGCCCGCATTTTGCATGCTCGACGAGATCGAGTCCGCGTTGGATGAGGCAAACGTCTCCCGCTTTGCGGACTATGTCAAGCGCTATTCCGACGGTACGCAGTTTATTCTCATCACGCACCGCAAAGGCAGCATGGAGGTTTGCGACACGCTCTACGGCGTCTCGATGGAGGAAAAGGGCGTGAGCAAGGTCGTTTCCGCGCGCTTTGGCGAAGACGGCGTTACCGCCGCGCCGGCACAGGCCGATTAAGCAACAGGCAAAAAGGATCGATATGGAAAAGAAACCACTCTTCCAAAAATGGAAAACAGGCTTGGGAAAAACCCGTACGGGGCTGCTGGCGCGCCTCTTTGCTTCCAAGGACGGCATCAACGAAGCGTTTTATGAGGAGCTGGAGGAGGCGCTTATCCTGGCGGACACAGGGGCGGTCGTCACCGAGCGGCTGCTGGACGAGCTGCAGGCCGCGGTCAAAGAGCAAAAGATATCCGACCGTGCCGGCGCGAAGAGCGCGCTTGCGGCGCTGATCGCGAAGACCGTTTCCACGCAGAAGCCATTTTCGGCGGACGAGGGGGCGGCCGTGCTGCTCATCGTCGGCGTAAACGGCGTCGGCAAGACGACCAGCATCGGCAAGCTGGCAAACAGCTATCGCGAGCAGGGCAGGAAGATTATGCTCGCGGCGGCGGACACCTTCCGCGCGGCGGCCGCAGAGCAGTTGGGCGAATGGGCCAGGCGCGCAGAGGTCTCCATGGTGCGCCATGGCGAGGGCGCGGATCCCGCGGCGGTGGTGTTTGACGCGATCGCTTCCTATCGGGCGAAGGGATGCGACCTGCTGCTATGCGACACGGCGGGCCGGTTGCACAACAAGACCAACCTGATGAACGAGCTGGGCAAGATACGCCGCTTGATCGCGCGCGAATTGCCGGATACCCCGTGCGAAACCCTGCTGGTGCTGGATGCGGTGACGGGGCAAAACGCCGTTGCGCAGGCGCGTGCGTTTGCGCAGGTTTGCCAGCTCGACGGCGTGATTCTCACCAAGCTCGACGGCACGGCAAAAGGCGGCGTGGTGATCTCAATCTGTGAGACGCTGCATGTACCGGTGCGCTTTGTCGGCGTAGGGGAGGGAATCGACGATCTGCAGCCCTTCAACCCGCAGATGTTTGCCGAGGCGCTACTGCTGAACGAGGCGGAATAGCGTTCTGATAAAAACGGATACAATTCGCTTGACAATCTCACCAGACTCCGTATAATAAGTACGGTGTAAAGCTTTTTTGCTTTACAGGTGAAGATATGGATCGTTTGGTCGAACTGGGACAACTTTTGGACTGGTACGGCGCTTTTTTGACCGAGCGCCAGCGTTCGCTTGTGCGCCAATACGCATTTGAAGACTGCTCGCTCGGCGAGATCGCAGAGCGCGAGGGCATCTCGCGCCAAGCGGTGCGCGACGCGATCCAGAGGGCCGAAGCGGAGCTTCATGGCATGGAGGACAAGCTCGGTTTGATCGAGACAAACGACAAGCTGCGCCGCCTGATCGAACAGCTCGGCGGCACGCAGCTGGACGAAACGCAAAAGGATCTGCTCCGGCAGATGACGGAGCTGGTCTCGGAGGAAGAAGATGGCGTTTGAAGGCGTCTCCGAAAAACTGCAGGCGGTATTTAAGCGGCTGAATTCACGCGGCAAGCTCAGCGAGGGCGACGTGAAGGAGGCGATGCGCGAGATCAAACTCGCCCTGCTGGAGGCGGACGTCAACTTTATTGTCGTTAAGGATTTCGTCAAGACCGTGACGGACCGCGCTGTGGGAAGCGAAGTGCTCGAGAGCCTGACGCCGGGGCAGCAGGTCGTCAAGATCGTTAACGAAGAGCTCACGCGACTGATGGGCGGAGAGCACGCCAAGCTGGAGTTTGGCACGCGTAAGCCCGCGGTCATCCTTATGGCGGGGCTGCAGGGCGCGGGCAAAACGACCATGTGCGGCAAGCTCGGCGGCTATATCTCCAAGCACTATGGCAAGAGCGTTTTGCTCACCGCCTGCGATACCTACCGCCCCGCTGCGATCCAGCAGCTGCAGATCGTCGGCGAAAAGCTCGGCCTCCCCGTCTACGAACACGGCGTGCAAGACCCTGTTCAAACCGCAAAGGAAGCGGTTGCTGAGGCGAGGCGCAAGCTGATCGATGTGGTTATCGTAGACACCGCAGGTCGGCTGCACATCGACGCGGACATGATGGACGAGCTGCAGCGCATCCGCGACGCGGTTGAGCCGGCGGAGATCCTGCTCGTTGTGGACGCCATGACGGGGCAGGACGCGGTCAACGTCGCAAAGAGCTTCCACGAGACCGTCGCGCTCACGGGTGTTATTTTGACGAAGCTGGATGGAGATACCCGCGGCGGCGCCGCGCTCTCGGTTCGCTCCGTCACCGGAAAACCGATCAAGTTCTCCGGTATCGGTGAAAAGCTGACGGATATTGAGCCGTTTCATCCGGACCGGATGGCCAGCCGTATCCTCGGCATGGGGGATGTGCTCACCCTTATCGAAAAGGCGCAGAGCGCCTTCGACGAGAAGAAAGCGGTTGCGCTGGCCGAGAAGATGAAGAGCAACTCCCTTACGCTGGATGACTTTCTCGAGCAGATGGAGCAGATGAAAGATCTCGGCTCCATGGAGGATCTCGTCAAGATGATCCCCGGGATGGACGCGGGCAAGCTTGGGCAGGCACAGATCGACGAAAAGCAAATGGCGCGCACCAAGGCGATCATACAGAGCATGACAAAGGCGGAGCGCACGGACCCCGAGATACTCACCGCCAGCCGCAGAAAGCGAATCGCGCGCGGCAGCGGCACAAGCGTCCAGGAGGTCAACCGCCTGATGAATCAATTCAACGCTTCGCGTCAGCTCATGAAGCAGATGTCCGGGCGGATGAAAAAGGGCAAGCGCGGCGGCTTCCCGTTTGGGTTCTGAGCGCACTACACACGGCGAATCACGTATTGACGTATTCGATATACAACATCATTTATATTGGAGGAAGCAGACAATGCTCAAGATCAGACTGCGCCGCATGGGCGCAAAGAAGGCACCCTTTTACCGCATCGTGGTTGCGGATTCGCGCGCGCCGCGCGACGGCGCGTTTGTAGAAGAACTCGGCTACTACAACCCTCTCTCGAACCCCATTGAGCTGACCGTGAACAACGAGCACGCGGCTGAGTGGATCAAGAAGGGCGCGCAGCCGACGGATACCGTTCGCGCGCTGCTGAAGAAGAGCGGCGCAATCGAGTGAGGATGGCATGATGGAGGAACTCGTACGCTTCATCGCGAAAAACCTCGTCGATGAGCCGGACTCCGTCAAGGTTGAATCGCGCGAGGAAGGGGACACGGTCGTGATCTCCCTCTCCGTCGCGCCCGGCGACATGGGCAAGGTCATCGGCCGGCAGGGGCGCATTGCAAAGGCGATCCGCACGGTCGTCAAGGCTGCGAGCGTTCGCGAAGACAAAAAATACATGGTCGATATCGTCGAGCAGTAACCTGCCCGGCGATTCGCCCGCTCGCGCGAAAACACCCCCCCGGCCAGGATACAGGAGCATCGGCTTTGAGAAACGCTTATCTGCGTGTGGGCCACATTGTCCGCGCGCACGGCGTGCATGGTGACGTGAAGATCATCCCGCTGACGGATGATCCCGCGCGGTTTCGCACGCTGAAAACGGCATACCTCGAATCGAAGGCAGGCGCATACGCGCCTGTTGCGGTTGTAAACGCGCGCTTTTTACCGGATGCGGTGCTGCTCCATCTCGATGGCTGCGACACGGTCGAAAAGGCGGAAACGCTCAAGAATCTCTACCTGTGCGTGACCCGCGACAACGCGGTCAAGCTCAGGAAGGATACGTATTTCATCGCCGACCTGATCGGCTGCGAAACGCTTGACACCAACGGTAAGACTTACGGCAAGGTGACGGATGTGCTGCAGACCGGCGCAAACGACGTCTACGAGATCGAGCACGGCCGACTGCTCGTGCCGGCGCTGAAGAAGGTGCTGCGCGAGGTGGACGTAGAAAACGGCCGCATCGTGTTTGACGCAGTTGTGCTGGAGGAGGTCGGCTGCTTTGCGGATTGACGTGCTCTCCCTCTTTCCCGAGATGTTCGGCGGCGTGCTTTCAGCGAGCATGCTCGGGCGCGCGCAGGCAAATGGGCTGATCGACATTCGCGTGCACAACATACGCGACTACACGGACAACAAGCACAAAAAGGCGGACGACTATCCCTTCGGCGGCGGCGCCGGTCTCGTCATGATGGCGCAGCCGATCTACGACTGCATGGACGCGGTGCTGCAAGGGGGGAGCGCCAGGCGCATCCTGTTGACTCCGCGCGGGCGCCCGCTGACGCAGAAGGTCGCGCGCGCGCTTTCTGCGGAGGAGCGGCTAGTGCTGCTCTGCGGGCATTACGAGGGCGTGGACGAGCGCGTGATGCACATCATCGACGATGAAATCTCGATCGGCGACTATGTGCTCACGGGTGGTGAGCTGCCCGCGATGGTGCTCATCGACTGCGTGAGCCGCCTGATACCGGGCGTGCTAGGCAGCGAGGAGAGCGCGACGGACGAATCGTTTTCCGACAATCTGCTGGAGTATCCGCAGTATACGCGCCCGGCGAGCTTTCGCGGCATGGACGTGCCGGAGGTTCTGCTGAGCGGCCACCACGCGAAGATCGTCGCCTGGCGGCAGGAGCAGGCGCGGCTCAAGACTGCGCTGAACCGGCCGGATCTTTTGAGCGAGGACACCGAAAAGGGCGAGACGCTCGAGGCGCCGGACGACGCCTGGCTTTGAGGGCACGGCGGTCGGACTATCGCCCCCTCTTTTTTGAGGGGACAGGGGATCTTGGGCACTCTTGGTTGAGATCAAATCCAGCGACGAATCAAACAGTCCCGACAGGGATTGTTTTCCTATGAGGAGACGGCCGGTACTGGCCAATGCGATATGAAAGAGACGACAAAAGGCACCATTGCCATGATTGCGACCGCGCTGCTTTGGAGCATCGGCGGCATTTTCATCAAGCTTGTTCCGTGGAACGCGCTTGCCATCGCGGGCCTGCGCGGGCTGCTCGGCGGGATGGTGATGTTTGTTTACCTGCGCATTCGCGGCATTCGGCCAGTTTTCAACAAAGACACGGTCAAGATCGCAGTTGCGCTCGCGGGCGTATGCACCACGTTTGTGGCGGCAAATAAGCTGACCACAGCGGCCAACGCCATCGTAATCCAGTACTGCGCGCCGGTCTACGTGCTGCTCTACATTGCGCTGGTGCAGAAGAAAAAGCTGCGCCCACTCGACATCGCCGTGGTGCCGGTCACGATTCTCGGCGTCGCGCTCTGCTTCATCGGGCAGATGGGTCGGGGGCGGCTTGCGGGTGATCTGATCGCGATCGTATCCGGCCTGTTTTTTGCCGGCATGTTCATCACGAGCGAAGGCGTATCCGATCAGGTACGCGCCAGCGGCATCATGCAAGGACAGTTTCTCACGGCGATCATCGGCCTGCCCGTACTCGTTGCGACAAAGCCGGCGTTTACGGTTCAGGCGATCCTCGGCATTCTGGTGCTGGGCATATTTCAGATTGGGTTGGCCTATGTGCTCTACAGCGTTGCGCTCAAGCGCGCGCCGCTTCTGACCTGCTCGCTGCTTGCCGTGCTGGAGCCGCTGCTCAATCCCGTTTGGGTGTTTCTCTTTGCGGGGGAGACCCCCGGGCTGTGGTCGCTGGTCGGCGGGGTGATCGTCGTCATCGCGATCACGCTGTGGTATGCATACGACGCAAAGCACCCGCAGATGCAGGCAGCGGGGCCGACCGCAGAGAATCCCGCATAAAATCTGGAAGAAACGGCTTGCAATTGCGCATGCCGCTGTGTTATAATCGCGTTCGTGACATCGGGCGGTCCTCTGTTCGGCTTTTTGAAGTATGAACGCCTGGCAAACTGAAAGGAGAATATTTCAAAATGTCCAACATCATTCAGGAGCTTGAAAAAGAACAACTGCGAACCGACCTGCCGGAGCTTGAGGTTGGCGACACCGTCCGCGTGTTTGTGAAGGTCATCGAGGGCAACCGCGAGCGCCTCCAGAACTTCGAAGGCGTCGTCATCAAGATTCAGGGCGGCGGCGTGCGCAAGAGCTTCACCGTCCGCCGTATTTCCTACGGCGTCGGCGTAGAGAGAACGTTTCCATACAATAGCCCGCGCATCGGCCGCATCGAGGTCGTCCGCCACGGTGTTGTGCGCCGCGCGAAGCTCTTCTACCTGCGCGACCTCTCCGGTAAAGCCGCGAAGATCCGCGAGCGCATCGAGGATAAGAAGAACAGCTAAGCGCGTACAAAACGGGATCAAACCCCTCTGCCGGCACCGGCACCGGGGTTTTTCCATATTTGAGAGGGGAAGAGCATGCCTGCCATCAACTGGTACCCTGGGCATATGACCAAGACGCGGCGTATGCTGCAGGAAAACTTAAAGATGATCGACGTGGTGGTCGAAATTCTCGACGCGCGCGCGCCGCTGGCCTCGCGCAACCCGGACTTCGACGACCTTTTTTCAGGGAAAGCGCGCGTGGTGCTGCTCAACAAGAGCGACCTTGCGGACGCGAACGCCACCAAGCGCTGGATCGCGCATTATGATCACAGCGGCATCGAGGCCGCCGGCATCAGCGCGACGGGCGGCTCGGCCAAAAAGACCGCGGTGGCGCTGATCGAGCGGGCGGCGAAGCCCCGTGTGGACGCGATGAAGGCGAAGGGCGTCAGCAAGGTGGTGCGCTGCATGATCGTGGGCATTCCAAACGCCGGCAAGAGCACGCTGATCAACCGCATCGCAGGGCAAAACCGCGCGGAGGTTGGGGACAGGCCCGGCGTGACCCGCGGGAAGCAGTGGGTGAAGATCACGCCGTATCTGGAGCTGATGGATACGCCCGGCATGCTCTGGCCAAAGCTGGAGGATCAAGAGCTGGCGCGGCATCTCGCGTTTCTCGGATCGATCAAAGACGAAGTGATGGACAGCGAAGCGCTTGCCCTTGATCTGCTCTCGCTGCTGCAGGCGCAGGCGCTTGCGCAGCTGACGCAGCGGTATGCAAAGCTTGATGCAGAGACCCCGCGGGAGGAACTGCTCAACGCTGTCTGCCGCAGCCGCGGCTTTTTGCTGCGTGGCGGCGCGCTGGATACCGAACGGGCCGCGCACGTAGTGCTGGATGAGTTCCGCGCGGGGAAGATCGCCCGCGTAACGCTCGAACAGCCGGAGGCGGAGGCGTGACGCGGCTGCCGGAGGCGGAGCGGCTCGCGCAGCTTGCCGCGCCAGACCGCGTGCTCTGGGCGCAAAGCGGCGTCGTGCTCGCGGGGATGGACGAGGTAGGCCGCGGCCCGCTGGCGGGGCCGGTGGTCGCCTGCTGTGCGGCCATGCCGCCGCAGCCGCTGATCGAGCGCGTCAACGACTCCAAGAAGCTGAGCGAGCGGCGCAGGGAGACGCTGTATCCGCTGCTGGCCGGGTCGGCGCTTGGCTATGCGCTCGGTTGGGTCTGGCCGGAGGAGATCGACGAGATCAACATCCTCCAGGCGACCAGACGCGCCTTTCGGAGCGCGTTTGAATCCATGCCGATTCCGGTGACGGATGTGCTCATAGACGCATTGGAGGGGCTGGATATCTCCGCGCGGCAGCATCCGATCATCCACGGGGACGCGTTGAGCTACAGCATTGCCTGCGCCTCCATCCTGGCGAAGGTGGCGCGCGATCGCTATATGCTCGAGCAGGATGCGCGCTATCCGCAGTACGGCTTTGCCAAGAACAAGGGCTACGGTACGGCGGAGCACATCGCCGCGCTGAAACGATACGGCCCCTGCCCGACCCACCGCAGAAGCTTTATCGGGAGGTTTGTATGAGCGCGACCTCCGTCGGCAGGGATGCGGAGGCGCGAGCCGAACGGTTCCTTGCGGCGAAAGGCTATGCTGCGCTCGCACGGAACTACCGCAGCGGACCGCGCGAGATCGACCTCGTGATGCAAGACGGGGAAACGGTGGTGTTTGTCGAGGTCAAGGCGCGCTCCGCCACGCGCCACGGCATGCCCGGTGAGTTTGTGACGCTTGCCAAGCGCAGGCGCCTGACGCTTGCCGCGGAGGCGTATCTGGCCGAACAGGACCTGCGGGATGTTCCGGCACGGTTCGACGTGGTGGAGGTATATCTGTCCACGGGGGAGATGCGCCATATCGAGAACGCTTTTGACGCTGCGTAGCGCGCCGGCCGGAGACCGGGAAACACACCCTGACACAAAAATGACAAGCTCAGGCCGCATCCGCGCGGTTGAGCTTTTTTTGGTTTGTGATATACTGTTTGGGAATTGATCAACCCTCCTTTGGATATGGAAAGGATACGTTTGTGCGTAAACTGCTGACAATCCTGCTTTTCGTATGCCTGCTGATCGTGCCTTCACTGGCGCTTGCCGACAATGGCGATCAGCTCGCGGGCGACGAGCTGCTGTATAACGGGGATTTTTCCCTGCAGGCCGAGAGCGCGGCGCTGCCCGCCGGCTGGGAACTCAACGCATACTACAACGACGCCGCCAGCGTGAGCGCCTATGCGCTTGCCGAGGATGGAGCGACGCAGATCGTGCTGAGCAACCTTGTTGCAAACGACGCGCGCGTCGTGCAGGAGGTCACCGTTTCGCCAAACACCGTCTACCGGCTGAGCGCGCAGATTCGAACCAGCGACGTGGAATACGGCACCGGCGCAAATCTCTCGATCGACAACTATCCCATCGACGGCACCTATTGCTATTCCGAAAACCTGTTTGGCTCGGACGCGTGGCGGAGCGTTTCGCTCTATTTCCGCACGGGCGCGGAGCAGACGCGCGTCAGCGTGGCCCTGCGCCTTGGCGGCTATGGCACGACGGCAACCGGAACGGCGGAGTTCCGCGGCGTCTCGCTGTATGAGTGCGTTTCCACGGAAGCTGCGGTGGTAGACCTCGCAACTGAAAACGGCACGATCTCTGGCCAGTCGGACGCGAGCGCGGCGGCAACCGCGGAAGCCACTGCAAACGATCCGCTGTATCTCTCCGTCGCGGTTACGCTTGTGTTTGCCGCAACGTTTCTTTGGCTCTACCGAAACCGGCTGCGCTACGATTTGCATATGCTCGGGCAGACGTCCGATTCACGGCTTGTGCTGCCCGGCATCCTCGCCGGCGCGTTTTTGATCCGCGTCGTTCTCTCGGTTGTCTTTTACGGGCATCCCACAGATATCGCCTGCTTTATGTCCTGGGGCAATATGGTGGCGGAGAACGGCATGGCGAGCTTCTACACCTCCGGCGCGTTTGCGGACTATCCGCCGGGGTATATGTATATCTGCGGCGCGCTCGCCGCGCTGTGCAAGCTCTTTGGCATCGGCTATGGAACGGACGCGATGGCGCTGATCTTTAAGATGCCCTCCACATTTGCCGATCTCATGACGGTGTATCTGATCTATCGCCTTGCAAAGGGAAACAACCTTGGTGAAAAGGGTGCTCTGCTGCTGGCGGGGCTGTATGCATTTGCGCCCACGCTGATGTTCGTCTCCGGCGCTTGGGGGCAGATCGACTCCGTTCTGGCGCTGCTGATCGTGCTTGTGATCCTGCTGCTGCAGCTCGACAAGCGTATCCTTGCTGGCGCGCTTTACGGCCTGGCTATCCTGATGAAGCCGCAGGCGCTGATGTTCGGGCCGATTCTCGCGGTTGCGTTCATCCTCGATATCATCGATAACCGGGCGCAGTGGAGAAGAAAGCTGATCGAGACCGTGCTCGCGGTCGCCGCCGCGCTTGCGGTGCTGTTTGTGCTTTCCCTGCCGTTTCAGGGATCGCAGAGCTGGAACTGGCTGATCGAGAAGTATCGTGATACCGCCGGCTCTTATCACTATGTCACGATCGAGGCGTTTAACCTTGGCGCGCTGCTCGGGTGGAACTGGAAGACGGCGAACACGCTGATTCTCGGCGTGCCGTACTATCAATTTGGCAAAGTCATGATCATACTCTCCGTGCTGTTCTCCTCTGCGCTGTATTTTCTTGGCAGAAAGCGCAGCCGCGGTGCGCTCTTTCTCAGCGCGGGGCTGGTGGTGCTGCTGATCTTCACCTTCGGGCACTATATGCATGAGCGCTATATGCTGCCGGTGCTGCTTTTGCTGTTGATGGCCTACATCTACTATAGAGACCGGCGGCTGCTCGTCGCGTTCGGCGGGCTCTTGGCCACGTCGCTGCTCAATGTGACCTGCGCATACTATGTGGTCAACCACCAGGCCGCGCGCGGCACGGCGTATGATGTGATCACGGCGGCGGGTTCGCTGGCGACCATCGTGTTTGCGGTGTATCTGAGCGTGATCAGCGTGCAAATCCTTGCGTTGGGCAACGCCGCGCAGCCGCTGCACGCACAGGAGGTGCGCCGCAGGCACCGCGCGCGCCGCGACTCCATGCTACCGCAGCTGCCCGTGGATAACAAGCTGCGCTATACCCGGCGGGATCTGATCTATGTGCTTGCGGTTACGCTGGTCTACGGCGTGGTGGCGCTGACCAACCTCGGCTCGACTGTTGCGCCCCAGAGCTACTGGTATAGCGACACCGCGGGTGAGAGCGTCACAATCCGGTTTGACACGGTGGAGCACGTCTCCGCCTACAGCGTCTACGGAAACATCGACAACGACGGCACGCTGCTGATCACCGCGCCGGACGGGCACGAGGAGACGTTTGCGCAGACCTACGACGATATGTTCCGCTGGAAGAAGGTCACCACGGACTTCGTCGGCGACTCTGTCACGCTTTCTCTCTACTCCGGCTCACTCAAGCTCAATGAGATCGCTTTCTTCAACGAGGCCGGCGATCAGATCCCGCTGCATATCTCCGGCGCGCAGGGAACGCAGGCAAACCTGATCGACGAGCAGGATACGGTCTATGACACGCCGAGTTACTACAACGGTATGTATTTCGACGAGCTGTACCATGCGCGCACGGCTTACGAAAACCTGCACAATCTCTCGCCATATGAAAACTCGCATCCGCCGCTGGGCAAGCTGCTCATCATGCTTGGCGTATGGGCGTTTGGCATGACGCCGTTTGGCTGGCGCGTGGTCGGCGCGCTCTTCGGCATCGGCATGCTGCCGGTTCTGTATGCTTTTGGCAAGCGCCTCTTCAAGAATTCGAACTACGCGCTGGTGCTCACCACGCTGTTTGCGTTTGACTTTATGCACTTTACGCAGACGCGGATCGCAACGATAGACGTCTACTCCGTATTCTTTATTCTGCTGATGTACTACTATATGTATCAGTATATCACCATGAATTTCTATGTGGACGGGCTCAAAAAGACGCTCAAGCCCCTTGCGCTCTCGGGGTTGTTCTTTGGCATAGGAGCTGCGTGCAAGTGGACGAGCATCTATGCCGGAGCGGGGCTTGCGGTGCTGCTGTTTGGCTCGCTGATTGCGCGCTATCTCGAGCATATCCGCGTCAATGAGCGCGAAAACGACGCGGACAAGGCGCGGGTGAAGGACTTCTGGACGCTCTGCATCAAGACGCTGGCCTGGTGCGTGCTGTTCTTTATCGTGATTCCGTTTGCGATCTATTTCGGCTCCTACGCGCCGTACTATATCTATGCGTCCGGCCAGAGTACGGATTATGGCGTTTCCGGTATGTTTAAAACGTTTTTCCACTATCAGGAGTTCATGTATAACTACCACAGCACGCTCAATGCGACGCACCCCTATCAGTCCAGCTGGTACTCCTGGCCGTTTACGCTCAAGCCGATGTGGTATTTCTTCAATAGCTACATCGCGCCGGAGCAGGTCTCCACGCTGACCGCCTCGGGAAACCCCGCCGTGTGGTGGGTTTCGAGCGTCGGCGCCGTCGCGCTGCTCTGGGCGCGCCTGAGCAAGAGTATCGCGCCCGATCGCGCATTGCAGATTCTCTGCGTCGGCATTCTGGCAAACTACCTGCCATGGGTGCTCGTGTCGCGCTGTACGTTTATCTACCACTTTTTTGCGACCGTTCCGTTTATCCTGATGGCAACGGTCTATGCATTGCAGAAGCTGGAGCAGAAGTACCCTGAGGTGTGGTTTGTCAAGTGGGTCTGGGTCGGGGTCGCGGTGTTGCTCTTTGCGTTGCTCTACCCGGGCATCTCCGGCCTTGCGGTTCCCGCAGGATGGGCGGAGTTCCTTTCAAAACTGCCGGGAGGGAAGTTGATGTATGGCGCATGATGCGGAGGCGAAGCGGACGCTGCGGCAGATGGCGAAGTTCGCTGCTGTCGGCGTACTCAATACACTGGTCGATTTTGCGGTCTTTCAGACGCTGAATCTCACCCTGGGCTGGGTTTACGCCGCCCAGGTGATCGGCTACACCTTCGGGGTGATCAACAGCTATCTTTGGAATAGCAGTTGGACGTTTCGCGAACAGCGTACGCGCTCGCTGCGTGAGATCACGCTGTTTTTGCTGGTCAACCTCGTATCCCTCGGCGTATCGCTCGGCATGATCTGGCTCTGCCGTGAGGTGTTCGGCATCACCAACAAATGGGTTGTGAGCTGGATGCCGCGCGTGCTGGATGATTTCATCAAAGGCGATACGATCTGCAAGCTCATCGCCACGGTGTTTGCCATCGCGGTGAACTATCTCGGAAACCGGTTGCTGGTGTTTCGCAGCCCTGCGGACGCGGGGCGGGACGATCCGCCGCAGGCCGGGTAAAAAACCGATCGTATTTTGTCGAAAAGCGCCGCATACAAGGCGCTTTTCGTGTATACTAAACATAATCGCATCGTGCCGAATCATATCAAGAGGAGCATTTTATCGCATGCTATCGCGCGTTAAGAGCCACGGACTCAGCGGCATCGGCGGCTTCGCCGTGCAGGTGGAGACGGATATCGCAAACGGGCTGCCTTCATTTGAGATCGTAGGGCTGCCGGATGCTGCGGTCAAGGAGTCGCGCGAGCGCGTGCGCGCGGCAATCAAGAACGCAGGGTGTGTTTTTCCCGCGGCACGCATTACGGTCAACCTTGCGCCCGCGGATATGCGCAAGGAAGGAGCGGTCTACGACCTGCCTGTTGCGCTCTCCATCCTCGCCGCGTCCGGCCAGTTGGGCGCGGACGTCAACCCGGCGTTTGTAGCGTTTGGCGAGCTGGGGCTGGATGGCGGGGTACGCGCTATCGCCGGCGTGCTGCCGATGGTGATCGACGCTTTCTCCAAAGGGGAGCGGGTCTTTGCCCTGCCGGAGGGCAATGCGGAGGAGGCAGCGTATGTCGAGGGCGCTACAATACTCCCCGTGTGCACGCTTTCGCAGCTTTGCGCGCATGTGCGCGGCGTCGCGCCAATCGCAGCGCATCCGGCCGGCTGCTGGCAGGCCGGGGAGGCGCACTACAGCACGGATTTTTCCGAGATACGCGGCCAGCAGGGCGCAAAGCGCGCCGCCGAGATCGCGGTTGCGGGCGGCCACAATATACTGCTTATCGGTACGCCCGGCGCGGGCAAGACCATGCTTGCGCGGGCGATCCCGTCGATTTTGCCGCGCCTGACTTATGAAGAGTCTCTCGAAATCACAAAGATACACTCAATCACCGGGGCTACGAAGGGGCGCGGTGTGATCCGCGAGCGCCCGTTTCGCGCGCCGCATCACGGCGCATCCTCTGCCGCGCTCGTCGGCGGGGGAAACCGCGCCATGCCGGGCGAGATCAGCCTCGCGCACTACGGCGTGCTCTTTCTCGACGAGTTGCCGGAGTTTCAGCGCGGTGTGCTGGAGGCGCTGCGTCAGCCGCTGGAGGACGGCTTCATCACCGTCAGCCGCGCGGCGGCCAGCGCGACATATCCTGCGGAGTTTGTGCTCGTCGCCGCGATGAATCCCTGCCCTTGCGGTAACTATGGTTCCACGGTGCATCCCTGCCGCTGCACGAGGAGCCAGATCGAGCGCTACCGCGGGCGCATCAGCGGCCCGCTGCTGGATCGCATCGACCTCCAGATCGAGATGCCGGAGGTGGGCTTTGCGGAACTCTCCGAAAAAGCTGCCGGGGAGCCGTCCGACGCTGTTCGTTCGCGCGTGGAGGCCGCGCGGGAGCGCCAGAGAGAGCGCTTTGCCGGGGAGGGCATCCTGCTCAACGCGCAGATGAACGCGGGGCTGATCAAGCGCTTCTGCGCGCCGGATCCGCAAAGTGAACAGCTGCTTTCGCGCGCCTATGCAGAGCTGAAGCTCTCGGCGCGCGCCTATCAGCGCATCCTCAAGGTAGCGCGAACGATTGCGGATCTCGAGGGCGCAGAGCGAATCGCGCTAGCGCACTATGCGGAGGCGATTCAATACCGCAGCCTCGACCGGGGCGGAAGGGAAGCATAACGCGATGGCGCGGGAGATCACGGCGGAAGAACGGGCGCGGCTCTGGCTGAACTATGCCACGGAGTACAATGCGAGGTTGTTTCAATGGATCGCGGGCCGCTATGGCTCGCTTGTGGAGGCGGAGCAGGCTTTTGCATCCGGCGCGGAGGAGTTTGCCGCGCTGCCGGAGCGTGTGCGCGCGCGCCTTGGCGAGGCGCGGCGGACCGGGGCGGTCGATCGCCTGCTGGAACGTATGGAGAAGCGAAAAATCCGCTTCACCTACCCGGGAGACGACCGGTATCCACGTCTGCTGACCGAGATATCGGATCCGCCGAGTATGCTCTACTACTGCGGAGCAATCGATCCCGAGCCGGCGCTTTCGATCGCCGTCGTCGGCTCGCGCTGTCCGACGAAATACGGGCTGGAGGTTGCGCGCCGCTTCGGGTTTGCGCTCGCTTCCGCCGGGGTGCTGGTCGTCTCCGGCATGGCGGAGGGGATCGACGCAAGCGCGGCATGCGGTGCGCTGGATGCGCAAAACGCCGACTGTCCGACGCTGGCCGTGCTCGGCTGCGGGGTGGACGTGGTCTATCCGCAGTCAAACGAGCGGCTATACCGGCAGATCGTGGAGCGCGGGGCGGTGGTATCGGAGTTTCTGCCCGGTACGCGCGCGCAGCGGTTTCACTTTCCGGTTCGAAATCGCGTGATGAGCGCGCTGGCACACGGGACGCTCGTGGTCGAGGCGGCAGAGCGCAGCGGGACCTCTATCACCGCAGGCTTTGCACATGAACAGGGGCGGGATGTCTTCGCCGTGCCCGGCCGGATCGACGATGCGATGAGCGCGGGGCCAAATGGCATGATCGCGCGCGGGGAAGCAAAGCCGGTGTTCTCACCGGAAGATATCTTCGCCGAGTACACTTGCCTGCATGTACCCGCTCAGACGCGGCCAAGTGCAAGCGTCGTCTCGCTCTCCTCGCTCGGGGAAGAGCAGGCGGCGATCTGCCGGCTGCTCATGCGCGGGGATATGAGCTTCGATGCGCTCTGCGAGGCGCTGACGCTGCCGATCGGTGCGATGAATGCGTGCTTAACGCAGTTGCAGTTCGCCGGGGTGGTTGCCGTGCTGCCGGGCAGGCGTTACGCCATCGATACGGAGCGGACGCGATTGTCGGACTCGTAATGAAACGAACAGTAATCAAAATGGTTAGAACTGTTTTACAACGACACATGCCGCATTTTTCGCAAAGGTGCTCCGATCGATACGATTGCGCCGGGAACGCGGTGATCCACCCGGATACGGCACGCGGGCAGATCATATATTAATAGAAGATATTCTCCGTTTGGATGGAGGCGCTGGGGCGAAAACAATGCGATCGGAACAAAAGCCGCTGAAATAACACAATTTTTTTGCGAAAAATAAAAGCATTTCCATATTTTCATCTTGACAGAACGACATTATTTCGGAATAATGAAGCAGTTGCCGGATCCGTGATACGCTCATTGCGCGTATCTAGCCCGTACAGGCGATTCCGGCGGGAGGAACGTATGTCTGAAACACTCGTCATCGTTGAATCGCCCGCAAAGGCGAAGACGATCGGTAAATTTTTAGGGAACAAGTATAAGGTGGTCGCTTCCAACGGCCATGTGCGAGATTTGCCCAAGAGCCAGCTCGGCGTCAAGATCGAGAACAACTTTGAGCCGAAGTACATCACCCTGCGTGGCAGGGGCGATGTGCTGGAGCGCATTCGCAAGGAGGCCAAGTCCGCCGAGAAAGTGTTCCTCGCGACCGACCCGGATCGCGAAGGCGAGGCCATCAGCTGGCATCTGGCGCAGGTGCTCAACCTCGACGAGAAGAGTAAGTGCCGCATCGTATTCAACGAGATCACGTCCAGCGCAGTCAAAAACTCGATCAAGGGCGCGCGCCCGATCGATATGCGCCTGGTCAACGCGCAGCAGGCGCGGCGCATTCTGGACCGGCTCGTCGGCTATGAGATCAGCCCGATCCTATGGCGAAAGGTGCGAAAAGGGCTCTCGGCGGGGCGCGTGCAGAGCGTGGCTACGCGCATCATCTGCGACCGTGAAAACGAGATACGCGACTTCGTTCCGGAGGAGTACTGGAACATCACCGCCAAGCTGCGCGACACCGCAAACAAAAAGACGTTTGATGCGAAGTACTATGGCGAAAACGGTGCAAAGCGCGATCTAAGCAATGAGGCAGACACAAAAGAAGTGCTCGCGCGCATACAGGATCAGCTCTTTACGATCACGGAGGTGAAGGAAGGCGTTAAGTCGCGCCATCCCGCGCCGCCGTTTACGACGAGCAGCCTGCAACAGGAGGCGTCGCGAAAGCTTGGTTTCACCACCAAGCGCACGATGATGATCGCCCAGCAGCTCTACGAGGGCATCGATATCGGCGGCAAGGGGGCGGTCGGTTTGATCTCCTACATCCGCACCGACTCCGTGCGCATTGCAAGCGAGGCGCAGCAGGCGGCGCGCGCATGCATCGCGGGGCGCTTCGGCGAGAAGTATATCCCCGAAAAACCGAATTTCTACAAGGGGCGCGCCGGTGCGCAGGATGCGCACGAGGCGATCCGGCCGACGAGCGTAGACAACGAGCCCTCGGCGATCAAGGAGCATTTATCGGGAGAGCAGTACCGTCTGTACAAGCTCATCTACGAGCGCTTTCTGGCAAGCCAGATGAGCGACGCGAGCTTTGCCACCACGCAGGTAACGCTGGACTGCGCCGGCGCGACATTCCGCGCCAACGGCATTCGCACGATCTTCGACGGCTTCACCGCCATCTATACCGAGGGACGGGACGATGTGCAGGAGAAAGAGAGCGCGCTGCCGGAGCTGGCCTCGGGTGAAACCTGCAAGGCCGAGAAAATCGACAGCGAGCAGAAGTTTACGCAGCCGCCGCCGCGATATACGGAGGCGACGCTGGTCAAGGCGCTGGAGGAAAAGGGCATTGGCCGCCCGAGCACCTACTCGCCGACGATCTCCACCATCGTTGAGCGCGGATACATCGCGCGTGAAAAGAAGCAGCTGGTGCCGACGGAGCTGGGCTTTGTCGTCAACCGCTTTATGATGGACAACTTCGACGAGATCGTGGACGTCCAGTTCACCGCCGGTATGGAAGATCAGCTCGACGGCGTGGAGGAGGACAAGGTCGGCTGGGCGGACGTGCTGAGCAAGTTCTATGGTCCGTTCCACGAGAAGGTGACCGTCGCGCTCGAAAAGGCGCCGCCGGAGAAGATACCGGATGAGGTGTCGGATGTGGTCTGTGAGAAATGCGGTGCGATGATGGTCTACAAGATCGGCCGGTTCGGCAAGTTTCTCGCCTGCCCGAATTTCCCCACCTGCCGCAATACCAAGGCGATTGTGGACAAGATCGACGTGCCCTGCCCAAAGTGCGGCGCCGCGCTCATCAAGCGAAAGAGCAAGCGCGGCAAGGTGTTCTACGGCTGCGAGAAATATCCCGAGTGCGACTTCGTCTCCTGGGATAAGCCGACCAAGATGGCCTGCCCGCAGTGCGGAGGCATGATGGTGCAGAAGATCGGCCAAAACGGCAGCTACATCGCCTGCATGAACAAGGAATGCGGCTATATCCACCGCAACGCAAAAAAGGCGAAGGATGAAAAGGAAGCCGAAGACGAATGATGCCAGCCCAATGTACTGCGCGGGCGGGCCTGGCGCTGCGATGAAGGACGATATGGAATGAGTGATACACGCGTCTGCGTCGTTGGCGCAGGGTTGGCCGGGTGCGAAGCGGCGTATCAACTTGCCGAGCGCGGCATACCGGTCGATCTGTATGAAATGAAACCGCAAAAGATGTCCCCGGCGCACCGCAGCGGGGACTTTTGCGAGTTGGTCTGCAGCAACTCCCTTCGCTCGGATCGCGTTGAAAACGCGGTGGGGCTTCTCAAGGCGGAGCTGCGGCTGCTCGGCTCCCTGGTGCTGCGTGTGGCGGACGAAACGCGTGTGCCCGCCGGCGGCGCGCTTGCGGTCGACCGCGAGGGATTCTCCGCGCGGGTCAGCGAGATCATCCGTGCGCATCCGAATATCGCGATCCATGCCGGGGAGGTCGTCCGCGTGCCGGATGCGCCGGCAATCATCGCAACGGGGCCGCTCACGAGCGATGCGCTCGCGGCGGATATCGCCCGGCTGACCGGAGAACCACTGCACTTTTACGACGCGGCGGCGCCCATCGTAACCCGCAATTCACTCGACATGACCAAGGTCTTTCGTGCTTCGCGCTACGGGCGGGGGGACGATTATCTCAACTGCCCCATGACGCGGGAGGAATACGAGGCGTTTTACCGTGCGCTCATCGGCGCGCAGAGCGCCGAATTGCATGATTTTGAGACGCCGCGTGTGTTTGAAGGCTGTATGCCTGTTGAAGTGATGGCAAAGCGCGGCGAGCAGACGCTCTGCTATGGCCCGCTCAAGCCCGTGGGGCTGGAGGTGGACGGAAGGATGCCGTATGCGGTCGTTCAGCTGCGGCAGGACGACAAGGACGGTCGGCTCTATAATTTGGTGGGATTCCAGACCAACCTCAAGTTTTCGGAACAGCGGCGGGTGTTTGCCATGATCCCCGGGTTGGAGCGCGCGGAGTTTGTCCGCTATGGCGTGATGCACCGCAATACGTTTCTGAATGCGCCTCGGCTGCTGTCGTTCGATTATCAGATGCGCGCTGTGCCCGGCCTGTATTTTGCCGGGCAGATGACGGGTGTGGAAGGGTATGTAGAGAGCGCATCGAGCGGATTTGTCGCGGCGTTGTCGATGGCGCGGAGGCTATCCGGCCTGCCGCCGGTCGATTTCACCGCGCGCACGGCGATCGGCTCGCTGGGGCACTATGTCTCCGGATATGCCGGGGAGGACTTCCAGCCGATGAACGTCACTTTTGGCATCATGGATGGCCTGCAGGAGCGCATTCGCAAGAAGACGGCGCGCTACGCAAAGATCGCCGAGCGCGCGCTGGAAACCGTGTGCGAACTGCGGCGGCAGCTGTAGCGCCCAGAGCTACGCCGATGCTGACCGGCGGCTTCCAAATGCAATAAAAATCGTGAAAGAATTGAAAACGAATGTGCGAATGCGGGCGAAGAAGCCCGCTTTGTGCTAGTATGATATATAGGTGAGTTTTACCTGCCGCCCGTCATGCGGCGGTGAAGATACAGGAGGATAACCTGATTTGGAACTCAGGGGTACGACGATTATCGCCGTTCAGAAGGACGGCAAGTGCGCGGTGGCAGGCGACGGACAGGTGACCATGAGCGAGTCTGTCATCATGAAGGCGACGGCGAAGAAAGTGCGCAGGCTTTACCACGATCAGGTTGTGGTGGGATTTGCCGGTTCGGTTGCGGATGCGTTTTCTCTCTGCGAGCGGTTTGAGAAGAAGCTGGAGCAATACAGCGGAAACCTCACCCGCGCGGCGGTCTCGCTCGCGCAGGACTGGCGCAGCGACAAGATCATGCATAAACTCGAGGCGCTGTTGATCGTAGCCAACAAGGAAGAGCTGCTGATCGTCTCCGGCACGGGCGAGGTTATCGATCCGGACGACGGCATTGCGGCCATCGGCTCCGGCGGTATGTATGCGCTCTCCGCGGCAAAGGCGCTCAAGGCGAACACGGATCTCTCCGCGGCGCAGATCGCTGAAAAGGCGCTGCGCATTGCGGGCGACATCTGCGTGTTTACCAACGGAAACATCACGGTGGAGGAGGTATAAGCACGATGCAGCTGACACCGAGAGAGATCGTTGACGCGCTAGATAAGTACATCATCGGGCAGGATCGTGCGAAGCGCGCGGTCGCGGTCGCGCTGAGAAACCGCTACCGCAGGAGTTGCCTTTCGGACGAACTGCGCGAGGAGATCACGCCGAAGAACATCATCATGATCGGGCCTACGGGTGTGGGCAAGACCGAGATCGCGCGCAGGCTTGCCAGGCTGGTGGACGCGCCGTTCGTCAAGGTGGAGGCCACGAAATACACCGAGGTCGGCTATGTCGGCCGCGATGTGGAGAGCATGGTGCGCGACCTGGTGGAG
>JAEWQH010000045.1 GCA_023399275.1 Bacillota bacterium | reverse complement strand
GCGCAGGCGCGGCTGCGAAAGCAGGCGCGCGCCATGACGCCCGTACCCTGGGATGCCGCCGTTGCCCACGTCAACGCAAGATATGAGTTTCTGGCCGGAATGGAGCGTACGCAGCTTCGGCGCAAACGCGGCCTCTTCCGAAAAGAGCTGGAAAAGGTGGATCTCACGCTGCAAAAGCGCGCCATGGACATGATCTGGAAATTCCTCACGCAGGACACGCAGCATCTCTATCCGTATGCGCACCGTCCGCAGAAGCCCGCATTTTTGCCAAATACAGACACCAAGCCGCTTGTCCGAAGCACGCCTGAGCGCGAGGGGGTTTCTTCCCGTGCGATCAACGCGCTGATCGACGCCATCCATGCAGACGAGGCGGCCAAAGCGCACGAGATCATGATCGTGCGCAACGGAAAAGTGATCGCCGAGGCAAGCTGGGCACCCTACGAAAGCAGCCTGCCGCACCAGCTCTACTCTCTCAGTAAGAGCATCACCGCGACCGCCATCGGCATGCTGGCCGACGAAGGACTGCTCGATCTCGACGAGTGCCTCTGCGACATCTTCTACGACAAAGCGCCCGAGGCGAGCACCGCCCCTGCCCGGAAGATGACCGTGCGTATGCTGCTGAACATGAGCACCGGCACTTACTTCAACGAAGCAGGCACCGCGATGGGCACGGACTGGGAGTGGGATTTTCTCCACGCGCCGGTAAAATTCGAGCCGGGTTCCGCCTTCGACTACAACTCCATGAACACCTACATGCTTGCCGCCATCGTGCGCCGTAAAACCGGCGAAACGCTGACGGATTATCTCCGGCCACGCCTCTACGAGCCGCTCGGTATCGAGTCGCACTACTGGGAGACCTGCCCGAACGGCACGGAAAAAGGCGGCTGGGGCCTTTCGCTCACGCCGGAGAGCGTCGCCAAGATCGGCCAACTCTACCTTAACAAGGGCGTCTGGCCGGCGGCGACCGGTGCGCGGCGTCTGCTCTCCGCGCACTGGATCGAGGAGGCGACGCGGGCGCAGATCGACACGCCGCACGGGGAGATCACCTACGGCTACGGCCACCAGATCTGGATGACCGCGCGCAAGGGAGCCTTTCTTTTCAACGGCGCATTTGGGCAGTATATGCTCGCCCTGCCGGATCTCAACGCGCTGGTCGTGCTCTTTAGCGGCACCTCGCGCCTGTTTGCACAGGGCGGCGTGCTGGACTACGTCACCGCAGCCTTTGATGGCATGGGCGATGCGCCTCTGCCGCCCGATCCGCGCGCCGCGGAAGCGCTCGCGCCCACGCTGAGCGCGCTCAGCGCGCGCTACCGCGCACCGTTTTTCAGCGCGGAGCGCGGGAGCGTTCCGCTCGGGGAGCTGACCGCGCGCCTCGAAGGCCGCGTCTATTCATTTGGCGCAAACATCGGCGGACTGATGCCCTTCATCCTACAAAGCGTGCACAACAACTTCACCACGGGGCTTCGGCAGATCGTCTTCTCCCGCGCAGAGGACGGCGCTCTTGCGGTGGAGATGGACGAGGGCGCGCACAAGCACCGCTTTACGCTCGCAGAGAACGGCTATACCGCCGCCTCCGTTTCGCAGCAAGGCGATGTGTTTGAGGCGCGCTTTGCGGTGCAGACGGAGATCTCGGATACGGGTGAACTCTCGCTGAACATCGTATCGCACTTCATCGAGACACCGTTTACGCGGCTGATGCGCATCACGCTCACGGGAGACGACGCGATCCGAATCGTGTTTGACGAGAGCCCGAGCATCCGCGACGCCTCGGAGATGCTCATGGAGCTGACGGGGATCACGCGCGTAGAGATCGTTCGCAACATGCTGCCGCTGCTCAAGCAGGAGCGCATGCAGCATACGCTGCGCACGTTTACCACCGTCACGGTGGACGGAAAGCTCTAGGCCGGCAAAATCACCACACAGGGTAATGCCATAGGCGGGCTCCACACATCCCGCTCGGATACGACAGAGAGACGGCATACCCGTTTTCAGCTTTGCCAATCGCGATTGTACCACCGCTGCGGGAAACGGAGCGCGCCAAGTGCATGACGCAGCGCAGAATTGCCGGATATGATCGCCGATGCTTTTGCTGTCTTCCTGTTTCGAATCACAATCCTTCCCCGGCGGAGTCCGGATGCGCCGGTGCAGCGGATCGCTCCGTAACGGCGGCCCCTCCGTGCTCTTTGCCGGCCCACCAGGCAAAGAGCAGCACCACCGGCAAGAATCGGTTTTTTAACAGGGCAGAGCGGCCCGCAGATAAACTGCGGGCCGCTCTGCCCTGTTAGACGAATGAGGCGTATCAGACCTGCTGTTCTTTCAGGCCAAGGAGTCGGATGTTTTCGCCGCGGACGCCGATCTTGCCACCCAGGGCGATGCCGCGCGCGTTGTCAGGGTGCACAAGCAGCCACTTGTTCACCGCGCGGAGCGTGCCGTCGATCCCGCCGGCCAGCGGCAGGTTGGTGCCCTCCGGCAGCAGGATGGCGGCGATAAACCGCCCGCCGAAGACGGGGAGCGGCGCCAGATGCAGCGTGAAGGGATAGAGCTCAACCGCCTCGCCTTGCTCCAGATACAGCCCGAACGCGCGGGCGGAGTCGTACGCTCCGCTTTCGATATCCGCATGGCTGCCCAGCAACAGCACAAGATCGGTGCAGGCGACGATTACCTCGCTGGATTTGTGCCACTCCATGCCGTTCATACGGTCGTTTCCGCCGTGGTTCCAGCCGGCCTGGATCGGCAGTTCGCCGAAGACCTCGCGCGCGATGCACGTTGCCGCAGGGGAAAGACTCATGCGCTCGTCGCGGGCAACGTAGACATTGGCTTCCCCGGGCGCGATCTCCCGCGCCGCCGCAAGAAACGCGGCGGTATCCGCGGTGATTTTTTGATACAAGGTGTGCCTCGGCGTCTCGCTGAGCGAGAGCAGCGTAAGCTCCGGGTTATTTCGGCGCAGGGCCGCGAGCGCGCTCACAGCACCTCCAGCCCCTTGAGGCGGGCGAAGATGGAGAGGGGCTTGCTGAAGTCGCCGTAGACCATGGAGACATGGTGCGCAAGGCCACTGTAGATGACGGTATCCAGCACACGCTGCATGGGCTCCTCAAAGCGCACCTTGGCATAGGTGCCCGTGGGCTCTTTTTGCATGGGTACGGCCTCTCCGCGGCGGTTGAACATGCGATAGTGCCCGTTGATGCTGTCGAGGCGTGCCATATTGATCGGCCCGCTCTTCATCACGAAGCCCGCCGTTACGCCGCGCCCGCCCGCATGGTAGGTATCCAGCGTGCAGTTGCACACGCCGTCGGTCAGGTTGCAGGGGGCCACGCCGCAGTGCCACATCAATGCGCTGTTGTCCTCGGGGTTTACCTGCGACAGATCCGCCATAAACGGCGTTTCCGCGCCCACCGCGCGGTGCGCAATCATCGTGATGGCGCAATCGAGGTCTCCCTCGCAGCTGAGCAGCAGGTCGTCGCTCTGCGCAACGCTCATCGCGGCGCAGGGGGCGATGCCGTACCCCGCCGCAAACTCCGGCCAGCAGCGCACGGCGATGGCCGTGAGCTTCTTCTCGTCTGCAAAGGTACGAAACTTTGCCGCAAGCTCGGCGACCTGTCCCTGCTTTTCGGCCGAAACGGCACTTGTGTCAAACGCGCCGCGCATGACGGCGGCATATTGCTCGACGCGCTCGTTCGGCGCAGGCTGATTCCAAAGGTCGGTCAGTTCATAGTGGTCTACGATGGTGCCAAACTTGTGGTACATCGCCAATTCATCCACGCCCACGTTGAAGAATCCATGCGCACGGTAGCCGAGGATGCCGATGTGGCTGTCCTTGAGTGCCCGGATCATGCGGATGGCGTCCACCCAGTTTTCGTCAATGCTGCTCCCAACGGTGTAGGTAAAGTCCGTAATGCCGCTCTTGACGAGGTTGCTGGCGTTGAGGTTGACGCCGCAGACGGAGTTGAGCCGGATCTTGCCGCCGTTGTAGGGCAGCTCCGGCAAGCCCCAGAGCAGGATGGGCTTGTCCGCATATTTTTTGATCTCCAGCAGCAGGTGCCCCAGGTGGAACGTGCCGCTGATGACGGCGATGCCATCCACCTGTTCGGCAGCGAATCTTCTGCCGGCAGCGATCGCTTCGTCCGGCTCCATGATGGGCTGCTCCAGCGCGCACAGGTCGATCTGCTCCAATGCGGAGAGGACTTTTAAGATGCCCTGATACAGCTCGCCCGCGGCGGCGTAGTCAAAGGTATTGCGCGTCAGGCATACGACGCCGAGTTTGATGCGCTGTTTCATCACAATATCTCCTTATCGGTCAGAAGAGCGTCTCTTCCAGCTCTCGCACTGTAGCAGAAGCGTTGGTGAGCCAGGTTTTGCGCCAGTCTTCGAGGTCCTGCAGCCAATCGGTGGTGAGGAACGCCTCCGCCATCTTCACGCCCATCTCGGGCGCCACAATCCAGCCGCCCATGCAGAGGATCCGCGCGTTGTTGATAGCGCGCGCCATCTTGGCGGAGTAGACGCCTTCGCAGGCGACGGCGTACACGCCCTTGTACTTGTTGGCGACAACGCTCATGCCTGCGCCCGTGCCGCAGATGAGGATGGCGCGGTCGTATTCGCCCGCCTGCACCTTGCCCGCAACCAGCGGGGCGACGACGAAGTACCCCTTCGGTTCGCCGAGGTCGGTCGTGCCGAGGTCGTCAAAGGCGATGTTGTTGTCGGTGAGGTACTGCTTGATCGCTTCCTTGAGCGGGAAGCCGGATTTATCTGATCCGAGTGCGACTTTCATATCGTTCTCCTTACGGTAATCAATTTTGCGCGTTCTTTTTTGCGATGACGCTCTTGCAGGCGCTGACGATGTCCTCCTTGGTGAGGTGGAAGCGCTGCATGAGATACGGCAGCTTGCCGACTTCGCCGAAGGCGTTGTCCATGCCGATGGCCTGCATGACGGTGGGCCGCTCCGCGGAGAGCACCTCGGCCACGGCGGAGTAGAGCCCGCCGATGGTGCTGTGGTTTTCGGCGGTGACGACGCAGCCGGTCTTGCTCGCCGAGCGAACGACGGCCTCACGGTCGATGGGCTTGATGGTGTGGATGTTGATCAGCTCCGCGTCGATGCCCTTCTGCTTAAGCAGCTCGAGCGCCTGCACGCTCTCCTGCACGAGGATGCCGCTGGCAAAGATGGTTACATCCTTCCCTTCTTTGATGGTGTCCGCCCGAAAAAGATCAAATTTATAGTCTGCCGCAAATACATCCGGCAGCGTCTTTCGAAAGAGGCGGATGTATACGGGGCCGTCGTAGTCGCAAAGAACGGGCATCGCCTTTTCGAGCTGGATCGCGTCCACCGGCTCGAAGATGACCATGTTGACCAGAGAGCGGATCACGCCGATATCCTCCAGCCCCATATGCG
>JAEWQH010000041.1 GCA_023399275.1 Bacillota bacterium | reverse complement strand
CACCAGCGGCGACGCCACGATCATCTACTACGCCGCCGGCACCTCTGAGATCACGCTCAGCGGTTCGCTGTCTGTCCCCTCCAATGTAACGCTCGATCTGAGCACGACGGGCGGCACGCTGAGCGTGCCGAGCGCTACCGTGCTGGAGGTATCCGGCGCCATCACCGGCGGCGCGGTCGCAGTCTCGGGCGGCACGCTCCTGCGCGCGCCCGGCAGCAGCATCACCGCAACGATCACCGCATCCGCCGGCGGAACCGTGCGCGGCGCGCGCACGCTCTCGCTGGAGAATCTAAGCACGAGCAGCAGTGAAACGATCACCGCCGTGACCTATGCCGGCGAGTCCACCGCGGACACCAGCTCGTATGTCACCCGCCTCGCCGAAGCCGTGCTTTATGTCAAGCTGACCGGGGCCAACTACTCCTCCTATCAAACGATCGAAACCATCGTGACCAGCGCGGGCAACGTCTTCCGCCTTGGCACCAAGTATACCGACACGCTTTCGCTGACCTACGCGCTGACCTACGGCGGACTCGCGGGCGCCTCGCTCACCACGCTGAACCCTTCCAGCTATACTGCAAGCGACGCGGCCATCCAGCTGAACAACCCGACGAAGGAGGGCTTCGTCTTCGCCGGCTGGACGTGTGAGGCGCTCGGCGTCACCGCGCCGCAGGAGACGATGGTGATCCCCGAAGGAACGACCGGCGCGCTGACGCTAATCGCCGTTTGGACGGAGGCGCCCGGCGGCATGGGCGGAGGCGGCGGCAAAAGCGGCGGGAGCGTCACAACCGCAACCGAGGATACGCAAGACGATGCGGAGGCGCAGCAGGAGCAGGCCGCAGCGGAGGAGCAGGCCGCCATCCCGCAGCAGAGCACGCGCCGCACGCGCACGGCATCCTCCTCCACCAAGGTCACCTTCACCAGCGATGTGGATACCGTCGCGCCCTCGCTCGAAAGCGTCCGCTCCGGCTCCTCCTTCCCGTGGGCCTGGGTATTTGGCGGGCTTGCGGTGCTCGGCGCGCTGGCGATCCTTGCGGCAAGGCGCGCCAACCGCCGCCAGAGCGGCAAGTAGGAACCCCGCACATCCCTACAAACTTCTCGACACAGCCGGTTTTCAGACAGAAAAGAGGCTCCCGCGCTTGTAACGCGGGAGCCTCTTTGTTCTTGGCTTGGTTTCGTTTGGCCGATCAATACACCTTGCGCTTGACGTAGGTCGTGTGCAGGATCTTGTGCGCCTTATGGGAGCCGGGCTTCTCCAGGTAGGTGTCGTACAGCTCCTTGATGAAGGGGTTTTCGTGACTCTTGCGCAGCTTCATGCTCTTATCCTGACCGTAGAGGCCCTTGGCACGCTCGGCGCGCAGGTCGATGAAGTTGCGCACTTCACCCGGTTGATGGGGTTGGCCACCGCCGTTGACACAGCCGCCGGGGCAGGCCATGACCTCGATGAAGTGGTAGTCCGCTTCGCCTTTTTTCACCATTTCGAGCAGCTGGAAGGCATTTTCGGTACCGCTGGTGACCGCAACGCGCACCTTGGTGCCGCCGAGATCGTACTCCGCTTCCTTGCAGCCCTCCACGCCGCGCACGGCAGTGAAATCCACGTTATCCAGCGGTTTGCCGGTTACGATCTCCGCCACGGTACGCAGCGCCGCCTCCATGACGCCGCCGGTCGCGCCGAAGATATGGCCCGCGCCGGATGCAACGCCCAGCATGGGGTCGAAGTCCTCGTCCGCCAGCTCGGCAAAGCGGATGCCCGCGCGCTTGATCATGCTTGCCAGCTCGCGCGTGGTGAGCGAGATGTCGATATCCGGCACGCCAGCCGCCGCCTCGTTGTCACGCGTGCACTCAAACTTCTTCGCGGTGCAGGGCATGATGGAGACGACGAACAGATCCTTGGGATCGATGCCCATCTTCTCGGCGTAGTAGGTCTTCACCAGCGCGCCAAACATCTGCTGCGGGCTCTTGCAACTGCTGAGGTTCTCGATCATATCCGGGAAATAATACTCGCAGAACTTGACCCAGCCCGGCGAGCAGGAGGTGATCATCGGCAGCTTACCCCCGTTCTGCAGGCGGTGCAGCAGCTCGGTGCCCTCTTCCATGATGGTGACGTCCGCGGCAAAGTCCACGTCAAACACCTTTTCAAAGCCCAGGCGGCGCAGCGCAGCGGCAAGCTTGCCCTGCACATTGGTGCCGATCGGCATGCCGAAGCACTCGCCAAGCTGCACGCGCACGGAAGGCGCGGGCGCGACGATCACATGCTTTGTCTTGTCTGCAAGCGCGTCCCAGACGATGTGGGTATCGTCGCGCTCGGTCAGCGCGCCCGTCGGACAGACGGAGATGCACTGGCCGCAGTTGATGCAGGCCGTGTCGTTGAGCGGCATGTCGAACGCGCTGCCGACATGTGTGTCGAAGCCACGCTCGTTTGTGCCGATGACGGCGACGTGCTGGTTGGCGTGGCACACCGCCACGCAGCGGCGGCAGAGGATGCACTTGCTGTTGTCGCGCACAAGGTGCGGCGCACTGCGCTCATACTGCGGCTTGAGGTCCTCGCTGCCCATATACTTATACTGGTCTACGCCATATTCCCGCGCAAGGGACTGCAGCTCGCAGTCGAGGTTGCGATCGCAGCTGAGGCAATCCATGCGGTGGTTGCTCAGAATGAGCTCCAGCGTCGTCTTTCTTGCATCGCGCAGCTCCGGCGTGTTGGTCTGCACCTCCATGCCGTCCGCCACCTTCTGCACACAAGCGGCCGCGTGTCCGCGCACACCCGTGGCCTGCACGAGGCAGATGCGGCACGCCGCGATGGCGTTGATCTCCCGAAGATAGCATAGCGTGGGGATGCGCACCCCCGCGGCATGCGCCGCCTCCAGAATCGTTGCGTTGGCGGGAACTTTCGTTTCGATCCCGTTTATCTTTACCGTTACCTGATCCATGTTCCTGCCTCCTTACTTCTTGGAAATGGCTTTGAATCTGCAGTTTTCCATGCAGGCGCCACACTTGATGCACTTGCTCTGATCGATGACGTGCGGCTCCTTCACCTTGCCGGAGATGCAGCTGACCGGGCACTTGCGCGCACAGAGCGTGCAGCCCGTGCACTTTTCGGGATCGATCACATACTGCAGCAGCTTCTTGCACACGCCTGCCGGGCAGCGCTTTTCGACCACGTGCGCCTCATACTCCTTGCGAAAATACTTCAGCGTGGAGAGCACGGGGTTCGGCGCGGTCTGGCCGAGGCCGCAGAGCGCGTTGTTGGCGATATAGTGGCAAAGCTCCTCCATTTTGTCGAGGTCTTCAAGCGTGCCGTTGCCCTCGGTGATCTTATTGAGCATCTCGAGCAACCGGCGCGTGCCGATGCGGCACGGCGTGCACTTGCCGCAGCTTTCATCCACCGTGAACTCGAGGAAGAAGCGCGCGACATCGACCATGCAATTGTCTTCGTCCATAACGATGAGGCCGCCGCTACCCATCATGGAGCCGATGGCCTTGAGGTTTTCATAGTCGATCGGCGTGTCGAGATGCTCCGAGGGGATGCATCCGCCCGAAGGGCCGCCGGTCTGCGCCGCCTTGAACTGCTTGCCGCCTGGGATGCCGCCGCCGATTTCAAAGAGGATCTGGCGCAGCGTCGTGCCCATGGGAATCTCCACAAGGCCCGTGTTGTTGATCTTTCCGCCGAGCGCGAACACCTTCGTACCCTTGCTGCACTCCGTACCCATGGAAGCAAACCACTCCGCGCCCCTGACGATGATCTGCGGAATGTTGGCGAGCGTCTCAACGTTGTTGATGATGGTGGGCTTGCCGAAGAGGCCCTTGACCGCCGGGAACGGGGGCTTGTTGCGCGGCTCGCCGCGGAAGCCTTCGATGCTGGTCATCAGCGCCGTTTCCTCGCCGCAGACAAACGCGCCCGCGCCGAGGCGGATATCAATGTCGAAGTTGAAGTTGGTGCCGAAGATGTTTTTGCCGAGCAGGCCGTACGCGCGCGCCTGGTCGATGGCGATCTTGAGGCGCTTGACCGCGATCGGGTACTCCGCGCGGACATAGATGTAACCGTGCGTGCCGCCGATGGCATAGCCCGCGATGGCCATGGCCTCAAGCACCGCGTGCGGGTCGCCTTCGAGTACGGAGCGGTCCATGAATGCGCCGGGGTCACCCTCGTCCGCGTTGCAGACGACGTATTTTTCGTCCGCCGCGTTGTTGGCGGCAAACTGCCATTTCGTGCCGGTCGGGAAGCCCGCACCGCCGCGCCCGCGCAGGCCGCTGGCCTTGATGAGGTCGATCACCTGCTGCGGGGTCATCTCGGTGAGCGCCCTGCCCAGCGCGAGGTAGCCGTCGAGCGCGATGTACTCGTCGATCTCCTCCGGGTTGATCACGCCGCAGTTGCGCAGCGCGATACGCATCTGGCTCTTGTAAAACGGCGTTTCGGAGAGCGAGGTGACGCCATGGGGCATCTCCTCGGTCTTGGGGTTGTAGACGAGCCGCTCGACGGGGCGCCCCTTGAGCAGATGCTCGCTGACGATCTCGGTGACGTCTTCCTCGGTCACGCGGCTGTAAAACGTTCCCTCGGGATACACGATCATGATCGGGCCAAGCGCGCAGAGGCCGAAACACCCGGTTTGGACAACCTTGATCTCCTCATCGAGCCCCTGTCTCTTGAGCTCTTTTTCGAGGTGCTCGCGAATGGCCGGGCTGCCGCTGGATGTGCAGCCGGTGCCGCCGCAGACTAATACATGTGAACGAATCATAGGTTTCTCCTCCCGCTTATTTCTCACCGATCGTGTATTCGTAAACGGGCTTTCCACCCTTGATGTGCTCGCTGACCACCTGCTTTGCCTTCTCAGGCGTCATCTTGACGTAGGTGACCTTCTCCTTGCCGGCTTCAAACACCTCCACGATGGGCTCAAGGCGGCAGATGCCAATGCAGCCCGTCTGCGAAACGGTTGCTTTCTCGCTCAGGCCCTGCTGATTCACCTCTTCCACCAGCGCGTTCAGCACCGGACGCGCGCCCGCAGCGATGCCGCAGGTCGCCATGCCGACGACGATACGAATCTCGTTGTGTCCCTCGCGGAGCGCGACTATACCCTTGCTCCTCTCGCGGATTTCCGCTAATTCCTGCAATGATTTCATGTTTCTCGTTCCTTCCTCACTGTTGTTGATCCCTCAGTTCTGCTGTGCCCGCGCGGACAGCTACCCGCCGCCCGCCTGGCTCTATGAAAAAAGCAAGTTGCTCATGCTTGACCGGGTTGCGGCCCCTCGCTGAGATACTCCCTCGCCCAGGCGAGCACCTCGGGGCTGTTGAGCGGCACCTCGCCGCCGAGAATCCGGCGCATCTCATCCGTGCTCAGGCGCTGTTCCCCCGCCTCCGTCCGGCAGCGATACGTCAGCGAAAGCTCCGGGTTGCCCTGGATCAGGGTGAGAATCGTCTCCGCCACGTCGCCCAGCGGCGCGCAGTCCACATGCGCCGTGTCAAACGCCGCCGTTACGACGGTGCCGTGCGCGTCGCCCGCGCGCTGCGCCTGACGGGATTCGATGGAAAACGTTCCGCCCGTCTGCTCCGCCGCCAGCTTAAACAGCGGCAGCCCCATGCCGACCTTTCGCGTCGTGCGCGTGGTGGTGAACGGATTTGCGGCCGCTGCAGCAAACTCCGGACTCATGCCATCGCCGTCGTCCCGAATCGTGATCGTAAGCCAGGTTCCGCTGTGCACCAGCGCAATATCCACATGCGCGGCGTTTGCCTTGATCGAATTCTGCGCGATATCGAGGATGTTGAGAGAGAGTTCTTTCATCTATTATCTGCTGCCTCCGCGCAATAAATCGACCAGCGCATCGCGCACGTCCTGCGCATCTGCACCGTCTTGGCACGGCAGTTCGATCGCAAACCCCGGCTCCGCGATCTCCCCGGCACGGTGCGCATCCGAGGAGACGATGGCGCGCTTGCGCGCCAGCACGGGGTACCTGCGCTCCAGCGCCGCGATGCTGCCGACATCCTTAACCTCATAGACGGCAAAGTCCGGCTCCTGCGGCACGCCGCCGAGGATGGAGAGCATGCCGTTTGCCTCGCGGTCGATGTGCGCCGGAACCGCGGCGCCGCCGTACTCTTCGCAGAGCGCCGCCCCCTCCGCAAGCGACAGCGTCGTCGCGTTGATCAGCAGCGCCGGCTCCTCGCCGCAGGGCTCGTCTTCGGCTCCGATCAAGAGCTGCCGGCCGAAGACCTCCGGCCTGTTTCGAATCTTGATCCGCCGCGCATCCACCGCGGCCGAGAACGCAAGCGCATCCGCCAGCGTCCTAAAAAGGCACAGAAGATGCACATCTTCGCTCGTGGTCAGCTCCATCCCCGCCACCGGCACCACGCCGTAGACCTTGCACGCCGCAAAGAACGAAGCGCAGTTGCCGCAGGTGTTGTGATCCGTCAGCGCGGCGACGGCGAGACCGTTGAGCCTGGCGATGCCGGCGATATTCCCCGGCGTCATCTCCTCCTCCGCACAGGGCGAAAGGCAGGAATGTATGTGCAGATCGCACCGCAGCGCGCTCATAGCAGCCGGCTGATCCGGGCGGAGAGTTCAAACGCAGGCTGGTCGCTGCCGAGCAGGTTGACGCCCTTGTCGGCAGCCAGCTTGGCGACACCCTCGTCCGGTGCGACACCTTCGCAGAGGATCACGCAGCCCACGTCCGCCAGCGCGGCAACCGCCACGATGTTTGGGTTGCTCATGATGGTGATCCACGCGTCGTCCGCCTTTGCCCGCCCCATAACCCAGCTCAAAAGGTCGCCCGCATATCCGCCGCACACCGCTCTGCCGCCCTCCGGCAGGGCAAACGCAGTGAGCTTCATCGCCTCTTTCAGGCCGAGCACCGTCATGGCTTCTCCTCCTCCGGATGCTGCGCAAGCGCCTGTATCCGCTCTCGCATATATACGATGCACTCATCCACACTGCGCCCGCCGAGCACCACGTCCTCGGCAAACGCGCGGCAGGTCGGCGCGCCGCAGGAGCCGCAGTCCAGCGAAGGCAGCGTGCTTGCGAGCGCTTCGATCTCGCTCATCTTCTGCATCGCGGCGGACAGATCATCGTCAAACTTACCGACCGGTCGATATTCGAGGTTCTTGGGAAAGAGAATTTCCTTCGGATATCCTCCGGTATCGTCCTTGTCCAATCGATTCTGCGATACCGGCAAATACCGCCGCAGTGCCTGCAGGCGCACCCGCGCGATATAGGGGTTTTCAACCGTGGCGACCCCGCCGACGCAGCCGCCGGGGCAGGCGTTGAGCTCCACAAACTGCAGCATGGGGAAGTGCCCGGTCTCGATCTCATCCAGCACGCGGATGACGTTTTCGATGCCGTCCGCCGCCAGGTACTTGTCGTTGAACAGCGCGCTCGCCTCGCCGCCGGTGCTTGCCCAGCTCATGCCGATCATACCGCTGCGGCTGCTCGCCTTGGGCGCTATGTTTTTCTTCATGACGGCGATGAGCTTGAAGTAGATGTCGCTCATGGAGACGACGTAATCCACATGGCTCCGCTCACCCAGAAAGCCGTTTTTGACGTAGCTGGCCTTTGCCGGGCACGGGGAGACAAACACGGTTGCGATGTCCTCCGGCCGGAGCTCCGGGTGCTTTTTGAGCGCTTCCTCGCGCGCCATCTTCCCCGCCAGCTCGATGGGCGGCATCATGGGGATGACGTGGTCGCACAAATACGGAAAGCGCAGCGTGATAAGGCGGACGACCACGGGACAGGCGGAGTTGATGACCGGGTAGTTGACGTTTTGCTCGTGCATGTAGCGGCGCGTATACTCGGTAACGATCTCCGCGGCGCGCGCGACCTCGAATACATCGTCAAAGCCGATGTCCAGAAGGCCCTGCAGCACGTAGTCCACATCATCCAGATCCACAAACTGCCCGTAAAACGAAGGCGCGGGCAGCGCGATGCGGTATTTCTTTGCGTCGATATCCTCAAAGCGGTCAAAGATCGCCTTCTTGGCCTGATAGGGGCAGCGGCGAATGCACTCGCCGCAGTCGATGCAGATATCGGAATTGATCACCGCGCGTCCGTCGCGGATGCGGATGGCTTCGGTCGGGCAGCGCTTGAGACAGTTGGTGCAGCCCTTACACTTTTCGATATCGAGCGAAACCGAATGCTTGTATTGCTTCATGCGTGCGTTCCTCGCCTTTCCGCATGCCCGCTGTGTGCCGGCGCCGTTGCCGGCAGCTTGCCTGCGTTTTTCTCCGGCACGCGGACGCCCTGTCCCTGCTGCGCGCCTGTATGTTCGGCAAAACGATGGCGGTTGAATCGACCAGCCCTGAATTGTTTGATTCGGCTTGATCTGCCGGCCTATGACGTGTTTTCCAGCTTATTTCCCGGCCACGAAGTAGACTTTCATCGTGACCGTTGTCCCCTCTCCGAGCACGGTTTCGATGTTCATCTCGTCCGTATAGCGCTTCATATTCGGCAGGCCCATGCCCGCCCCGAAGCCCAGCGCGCGGATGTTGTCCGGCGCGGTGGAGTAGCCTTCCTGCATAGCGAGGCTGATATCCGGTATGCCCGGCCCGGAATCGCTGAGGATGATGGTGACGCTGTCCTTGTCTACGCAAACGTCGGCACAACCGCCGCGCGCATGCACGACCATGTTGATCTCGCCTTCATACATGGCGATGGAAACACGGCGGATGGTATTCGCATCCAGCCCCAACTGCCGCAGCTTTCGCTTTACCTCAACCGACGCGGCGCCCGCGGAGGTAAAGTTGTCCCCGTCCACATCAAAGTGAAAGCAGAGCTCCTCAGCCATTGGTGCAAGCCTCGTTTCCCAGGCCGTTTTCATAGAGCTTGCCGCAGGCTTCGTACATCCTGCTCTGGCTGGCCAGCACCGCGATGTGATGTTCCTTTGCCAGCTCCAGCATCTCCGGCGTGGGGCGCTTGCTGCGGACAAACACGATGCAGCGCATGTCCATCATCATGGCGGTTCGGATCACCTGCGGGTTGACCAGCCCGGTTACCAGCACCCCCTGATCTTTGACATAGGCGAGCACGTCGCTCATCATGTCGCTTCCGCAGGCGCTCTGCACCTCTTCGTCGAGCATGGATTCCCCGCAGAGAATATCCGCGCCGAGCAGCGATGCGATTGTGCGAATCTTCATACGATTCCGTCCCTTCGTTCCGGTTTCATCGGGCGAGAACAACTCTGCGCTTCTTAATTATACTTGGCCAGTATGCCCTTGATATCCGCAGGGACCAGGCGGCCGTAGACGTCCTCATCCACCACGATGACCGGGGCGAGGCCGCAGCAGCCGAGGCAGCGCGTGGCTTCCAGCGTGAACACGCCGTCCGCCGTGGTGCCGCCGGCCTTGATGCCCAGTTGCTTTTCGAGTTCCTCCAGGATGTTTTGCGCCCCTTTGACATAGCAGGCGGTACCCAGGCAGACCGCAACGCGGTGCTTGCCGGTGGGGTTGAGCGAGAACTGCGCGTAAAACGTTACGACCTGATAGACTTCCTCCAGTGAAAGGCCAAGACCTTCTGCTATCTTGGTTTGCACTTCGACGGGCAGATAGCCGTAGAGCTCCTGCGCCTGCTGGAGCACGGGCATCAGCGCGCCCGGGACATCCTTGTTGTCCGCGATGATCTGAAGAAGCTGTTTCTCCTGTTCCTGCGTTCCGCAAAAGGGAACGACAGTCTTCTGCTTTGCCATAATCTTCCTCCTCGGCGTGATTCAAAAACCGGCCAAAGTCCGGTATAAGCCAAGATAGATTATAACATAGCAATATTATTTAGGAAAGCTGAAAATCGATTTTCAGGCGGAAATCCGCCTTGCTTTATCGATTGTGACGTATTTATTCACGCCTTTGACAGACCTCGCCGGCGCGCCTATAATAGAGGTGCGCGGATGCGGCTTTGCGCCATAAGCGATCGCACCTTTACCCGGTTTATTCCGCTGCGGCCGCAGCATCCGTAAGACGAAAGGAGCCCCTCTTTTATGCGAATTCTCGTGACCGGCGGCGCCGGATATATCGGCAGCCACACTGTTTTGGAACTGCTCGGCGCAGGCTATGACGTCGTCATCGCCGACAACTTCATCAACAGCAAGCCCGCCGTTTTGGAGCGCCTCCGCGCGCTGGCAAAGCGCCCCTTTGACTTCGAGGAGATCGACCTGACAGACGCGGACGCGACGGATGCGCTCTTTGCCCGCTATGACATCGGCGCCGTGATCCACTTTGCAGGGCTCAAGGCCGTCGGCGAAAGCGTGCAAAAGCCGCTGGAATACTACCAAAACAACCTTGTCTCCACGCTGAATTTGCTGTTTTCCATGCGCAGGCACGGCGTGGAGCGCTTTGTCTTCTCCAGCAGCGCAACGGTCTACGGAGACCCGGCAAGCGTGCCCATCCGCGAGGATTTTCCGCTCTCCGTCACAAACCCCTACGGCCGCACCAAGCTGATGATCGAGGATATGCTGCGTGACGTATCGTCCGCCCAGCCCGCGCTTCGCATCTGCCTGCTGCGCTACTTCAACCCCGTCGGCGCGCATATCTCCGGCCAGATCGGCGAGGATCCGAACGGAATCCCCAACAACCTCATGCCCTATATCGCGCAGGTTGCGGTCGGCAAGCTGCCCGCGCTGCGCGTCTTTGGCAACGATTATCCAACGCCCGACGGCACGGGCGTGCGCGACTACATCCACGTGGTCGATCTGGCGAAGGGTCACGTCGCCGCGCTCAAGAAGCTCGAGAGCGGCGCCGGCGTATACACCTACAACCTCGGCACCGGCGTGGGCTACTCTGTGCTGGACGTGCTGCACGCGTTTGAAAAGGCCTGCGGCAAGACGCTGGCCTACGAGATCGCGGCGCGGCGCGCGGGCGACGTGGCCGCCTGCTATGCAGACCCCGAGAAAGCCGCGCGGGAGCTCGGCTGGCGCGCAGAGTACGGCATCGACCGGATGTGCCAGGATGCATGGCGCTGGCAGTCCCAGAACCCAAACGGGTTCGACGGCTGATTTTGACATACTGTTTATCGTTTTCTCGCAACCTTTGCAAAACGGCTGGCACACCCCCGGCCTCGTGTTCTAAAATGGCATCATAAAATAGGATAGAATACCGAAGGAGATTTTCGTATGCAGAAACCGGCTCTTGTTGTCATGGCCGCCGGCATGGGCAGCCGCTACGGTGGGCTCAAGCAGATCGACCCCATCGGCCGCCACGGCGAAATCATCATGGACTACTCGCTTTTCGACGCGCTGGAGGCAGGCTTTGAAAAAGTTGTCTTCATCATCAACCGCAGGATCGAGCAGGACTTCTACGATGTCATCGGCCGCAGGGCGGAGAAGCACATGGAGGTGCGCTACGTCTTTCAGCAGCCGGATACGATGCTGCCGGCGGGGTTCTCCGTTCCGCAGGACCGCGTGAAGCCCTGGGGTACCGCGCACGCGCTGCTCTGCTGCAAAAACGACGTAAGCGAGCCCTTCGCCGCCATCAACGCGGACGATTACTACGGAAAGCACGCGTTCTCCGTGCTGTATCAATACCTCAAGGACGCAAAAGACGGCGCAAAGGCAGACTACTCCATGGTGGGCTATCTGGCCAAGAATACGCTGACGGACCACGGTTCGGTCGCGCGCGGCGTCTGCGAGGTGGACGCAAGCGGCGCGCTGGTGGATATCGTCGAACGGCTCAAGATCTACAAGACGCCCGAAGGCCCGGCCTACACCGAGGACGACGGCAAGACCTTTGTCCACTTCTCCGGGGACAACCTCGTGTCGATGAATTTCTTCGGCTTCACGCCGTCCCTGTTCGATACGCTGGAGGCGCGCTTTCCAGCGTTTCTCAAAGAAACGCTGGAGACGAACCCGCTCAAGGGCGAGTTTTTAATCCCCGCGGAGGTTGGGCGCATGCTGAAGGCCGGTAAGGCGAGCGTGCACGTGCTTAGCTCCCCCGACCGCTGGTATGGCGTAACCTACCGCGAGGATAAACCGGAGGTCATGCGCGCGCTCAGCGATCTCACCGACGCGGGCGCGTATCCGGATCAAAAGCTGCTGGGCTAAAACGGCAACGGGTGCGGCATAACGCCGCACCCGCTATTCTTTCTTCCGAACCTGCGCCTCCCGAGCGCTGGCTCCGTTCGTCCATGAAACCAAGGGTGTCTTAGCCCGCGTTGCCCGCGGATGCGATGTTTCCGCCGGAGACCAGGCCGTTGCCATAGCTGGCGATGGCGTTTCCGCCGGACGCGGTCTTCGGGCCGCAGGCCGCAAAGAAGAACACGCTCAGCACCACCATCGTGAGAAGAAGGATGCTCTTTTTCATGATTTCTACCTCCGAATGTCTTGTTTTTCGTTTGCACTAAGTGTACTATATGTGTTAGTACACATGCATGATAATCCATGCAAATCCGTTTGTCAAACGAAAACAACGCCGGAGCAGCAAAGTTCACACAAGGGTCACAGTTTTGATCAGCCCGCATGAAAGGATGCGATCCATGCAAACGACAGACGCCGCGCCCCTCCGGCAGCCTGAGCAGGCCGGCGATTCCCGCTTCTCCCTGCAGCGGCGCTTTTTGCGGTATTCCGCCGCGCTGACCACGGCATATCTCTGCACCGTGTTTTTTGGGTTACCGCTGGTTTTCTCCAACTACTATTTCAACATCACAGAGACCAAGCAGGTCTATTTTCTGGCGACAAGCGGGCTATACCTGCTCGCGCTGCTGTTTTTGCGCATTGCGCTTCCGCCGGACTATGGCGTGGCGCGTGCGAAAAACAGGCCCCACCCCGCTGCGCTGGCGCTGGCCTTGCTCTTTGCCGTCAGCCTCGTGGGCGGGTTGCGCAGCAATTACCCAAACGAGGTGCTTCTCGGTGAAAACAACCGCTATCAAGGTTTGCTGACGCTACTTTGCTACGCGCTGCTCGCGTTTACCCTCTCGCGCCGAACGATCGATCCGCGCTGGCCAGAGCGCGCGTTTCTGCTCGGCGCATGCATCGTTTGCCTGCTCGGGGTACTCAACCACTTCTCCGTCGATCCGCTCGGCTTTACCGAGAACCTGCGCGCGTCGGACCGCGGACGGTTTCTCTCCACCATCGGCAACGCGGATTTCTACGCAGCCTATGTCGTTTTGGCATTCGGCGTAACGCTCGGCTTCTTTCTGCGCGCAAAAAAGGGCGCGGAGGGCATCGCCGCCGCGCTCATACTCGCCATCGCGTCCTTTGGCGCGCTGGTCGCCGGCAGCGACAGCGCAGCGCTGGGCCTGCTCACGCTCGCGACGCTCTTCCCGGCAGCGCTGTTTTCGGATTCCGCCGCCCTGCGCCGCCTGCCCCTCGGCTGGGGAATCTTCTTCTGCTGCGCCTTTGCCTTCGGGCTGCTTTCCCGCGCGCTGCCTTCCTCTACCTATCTATCTTCCTTTGTCACCGCGCTGCGCCTGCCCTTCGTCTCCCTGCCACTCGCGGCGGCATCTCTCGCGCTATGGTTTGCATTGCGGCGGATCGACCCGAAACGCCTCTCGCGGGCAAAGCGCCCCTATGTGATCGGGCTGCTTTGCGCGCTGCTGCTCTGCGCGCTCGCGCTGCTGCTGCTCAACACGCTGCTGCGCAGCCTGCCGCTGGGCGGGCTGGAGCGGTATCTGCGCTTCTCAGAGAGCTGGGGGACGGATCGCGGCAAAATCTGGTCTTTTGTCATGCGCGTCTACGCCGAGCTGCCGACGTTGCAGAAGCTCTTTGGCGCCGGGCCCGGCGCACTGTTTCACGCGGACGCAATCAGCCCGCTGTTTTCGGATGCGGCGCTGGACACCGCACACAACGAATATCTGCAATACCTCATCACCAGCGGCGCGCTCGGGCTATGCTGCTATTTGGCTGCGCTCAGTCTGGCGATCCGCGCGGGTTTTCGCCGCAGTGTAGACGAGCCGGCCTATCGCGGGTTGACGCTCGCCGCCGCCGCCTGCGCTGTGCAAGCCGCAGTCAACATCGCCCAGCCAATGACGACGCCGCTGTTTTTCCTGCTGCTGTGCCTGCTGATCTCGCGCCGGCCGGAGCCGCGCACAGCATAGACCGTATCCAAAACAGAAAAAAACCCCGATCGGGGTCTGGCCGTCCGTCGCGCATTCGCCGGCGGATTTCTCTTGCTCTGCCGCGGGGGAAACGAGAACGCCTCAGTCGTTGTCCAGCGAGCGAATCAACGTCTGCGCCACGAGGCGGCGCGTCTGGCGCGCGTCCATCGCCAGCTTTTCAATGTAGCGGTGCGCGGTGGCTTCGTCCATGCCGCGCCGCTCGATGAGCATCCACTTCGCGCGGTTAACAAGACGAATCTCATCCATCTTTTCCTCCAGCGTGGCGGTTTTCTTCTCCAGATCGGCCAGCTTGAAGCGCGTGGCACTCATCATGGCGGCGGTCTGGCGCAGCTGCTGCGCCGTGCAGGGCCGGCTAAGCGTAAGCACGCCGGCGCTCTCCACTTGCTCGTTGATCTGCTCGTAGCTGTCCGCAGGAACGATCAGCGCTACGCAGCAGTTGCGGCTGTTGGAGAGGTCCAGCGCAAGCTGCTCGCCCGGTTCGTCCGGCAGGGGCGTGTTGATAAACACCAGCGAAAACGGCGTGTCCAGCACCAGCCTGCGCGCCTCGGCGGCAGAGCCGCGCGCGGCCACGGGCACATATCGCGTGGAAGCAAATACCTCCGAGAGCGTCGCGCGGGAGCGCTCCGATCCGGATACGATCAATACGCTGTTCTGTTTTACGCCGGTGTATGGCAAACGCAAGCCTCCTTCGGCCTTCTTTCCACGCTGGCAACGGACGCAGCCGTCCTCAAACAGCCCTTACTCCGCGGATGTGTACGCCGCGATGATCCCCGCAGGCAAAACCGAGCGCACAAACGCGCTTTCGCGCGCAATCGCCGCGGCCTCCGCGCGCGTGCGTGGCAGCTGGCGCAGCTTCTGCGTCACAGCCGGGTCGGCGGTAAACAGGTTCACATTGGTCGGCGGCGGCGCAACCAGATCCCGCCGGATGCCGTCCAGCCCTGCGGCCAGAATCAACGCAAACGCCAGATAGGGATTCCCCGCAGGGTCGGGCGAACGCAGCTCGACGCGCGCATACTCCCCTTTTGCCGCAGGGATGCGGATCAGCTGCGAGCGATTCTCGGGGGACCAGGTGACATAGCGCGGCGCCTTATGCTCGCCGAGCCGCGCATAGCTCTCGTCCTCCGGGTTGAGAAACGCGGTGATCTCGCAGATATGCTCCATCAGGCCCGCCATAAACGCATTCTGCGCCTGCTGCGTCCGCGGCATCGCCAAGGAGAGGTTGATATGCAGCCCGTTGCCGCTCTCGCTCGGCAGCGGTTTCGGCGAAAAGTCCGCCCAAAGCCCATTTCGCATGGCGACCGTCCGCACGACGGAGGGGAAGGTAACCGCATTGTCCGCCGCGCGAAGCGCGTCGCCATAGCGGAAGTCGATTTCATTTTGCCCCGGCCCGTCCTCGTGGTGGGAGCTCTCGGCACGGAGGCCCATCTCGCAGAGCGTCAGGCAAACCTCGCGGCGAACATTCTCCCCCCGATCGAGCGGGGCGATGTCCATATACTTGGCGTTGTCATAGGGGATCTTCGTCGCGTTTCCGTCCGCATCCAGCCGGAAGAGGTAAAACTCAAACTCCGTACCGAAGTTGACCGTTACGCCCTCGCTTGCGGCCTGCGCCACCACGCGCTTGAGGATGTTGCGCGTGTCCAGCGGGAAAAGCGAGTCGTCCGATCGGCGAATATCCGCAAACAGCCGCACCACGCGCCCGTGACTCGGCCGCCAGGGCAGCACCGTGAGCGTCTCGCTGTCCGGAAAGAGCAGCAGATCGGAGTGCGCCTCGTCCCCAAACCCGCGGATGGCGGAGGCGTCGAACGAGATTCCGTCCGAAAACGCGCGTGGCAGCTCCTCCGGCATGATGGAGATGTTCTTCGGCACGCCGAACACATCACAAAACGCGAGGCGGATGAACTTCACGTCCTCCGCTGCGCAGTAGTCGGCAATCTCCTGTGCGGTATACATCATCTTCGCGCACATCCTCTCCTATATAAAATGAAGCGCGCCGCCCGGGGCGGCAGTTTGCTGCGCACGGCGGCGGTACGGGGGTTTTGCCGGCGTGCTCTGAGAAACACATCCTTGCTAGAGTGTATCATAAATATCGCGAAAAACCCACGTTTTGACGGGCGAAAACCGGTTCAAAACGTCTTTGTTCCTGCGAGTATACATAATATAGGATTTCCTGTCAACAAAATTGTGAATGATATATGATTTCAAACTGCAAAAAAGGTATCAAAAAATATTTTTAGCCCAAATATCATATATGAAACGCAGGGTTTTATTGTTTTGTGCAAGAAATCCTGCATAAAATTTGGGTTGACAAGCGATACCCCGCGCTGTATACTATCCGCATATTATTTCAAACGGCAAAGGCGCCGCGGAGATACCGCTGTGTCGTTGCCGCTTTTTATAAGGGCGAAGCCTCCCGGGCACGCCGGTGGTAGCGCAAGAAAACCGGGCGCGGCGTGCATCGAAGGGCACAAAGGGTATTAGAAGGGTATTAGGAGGAGAATTGAGCATGAGTACGGTTTCGGAATCATTCGGCAGTAAGGTGTTTAACGATGCGGTCATGAAGGCGCGTCTGCCCAAGGACACGTATAAGGCCATGCAGACCGCGATCCGCGAGGGCAAGCGGCTGGATCTCTCCGTCGCCAACGTGGTCGCAAACGCCATGAAGGACTGGGCGATCGAAAAAGGCGCGACGCACTTTACCCACTGGTTCCAGCCGCTCACCGGCATCACGGCGGAGAAGCACGACAGCTTCATCTCGCCTACGCCCGGCGGCAGCATCATCATGGAGTTCTCCGGCAAGGAGCTCGTCCAGGGCGAGCCGGACGCATCCAGCTTCCCCTCCGGCGGCCTTCGCGCTACGTTTGAAGCACGCGGCTACACCGCATGGGATCCCACGAGCTATGCTTTTATCAAGGAAAAGGTGCTCTGCATTCCGACGGCGTTCTGCTCCTACGGCGGCGAAGCGCTCGATAAAAAGACCCCGTTGCTGCGCGCCATGGAGGCGATCGACCGCCAGGCGATCCGCATCCTCAAGCTCTTCGGCAACGAGGATGTGCACCACATCACCACCACGGTCGGCAACGAGCAGGAATACTTCCTCGTGGACAAGGCGGACTTTGACCGCCGGCCCGACCTGCTCTTCACGGGGCGCACGCTCTTTGGCGCCCGCGCGCCAAAGGGGCAGGAGCTTGAGGATCACTACTTCGGCTCCATCAAGCCGCGCGTGCAGGCCTTTATGGAGAATCTCAACGACGAGCTATGGGAGCTTGGCGTGCTCGCCAAGACCGAGCACAACGAGGTTGCGCCCGCGCAGCACGAGCTCGCGCCCATCTTTTCGACAACAAATATCGCGGCCGATCACAACCAGCTGACCATGGAGATCATGCAGCGCGTTGCAAAAAAGCACGGCCTCGTCTGCCTGCTGCATGAAAAACCCTTCGAGGGCGTCAACGGCAGCGGCAAGCACAACAACTGGTCCCTCTCGACGGACACCGGCGTCAACCTGTTGGAGCCAGGAGAAACGCCTTTCGAAAACGCGCAGTTCCTTCTCTTCCTCTGCGCGGTGGTCCAGGCGGTGGACGACTATCAGGACCTGCTTCGTATTTCGGTGGCGAGTGCAGGGAATGACCACCGCCTTGGGGCGAATGAGGCCCCGCCGGCAATCGTCTCCATCTTCCTGGGAGATGAACTCTCCGGAATTCTGGAGGCGATTGACTCCGGCTCCTCCTACGGCGGGCGTGAAAAGACGCAGATGAAGATCGGCGTGCACGTCATCCCGCACTTCCCGAAGGACACAACGGATCGCAACCGCACCTCGCCGTTTGCGTTCACGGGCAATAAGTTTGAGCTTCGCATGCTTGGCTCGAGCCAGTCGGTTTCGGATGCCAACACGGTGCTCAACACCGCGGTGGCAGAGTCCCTGCGCAAATACGCGGATCTCCTCGAGAGCGCGAGCGACCTGCCCCACGCCGTCCACGATCTGGTGCGCAGCGTCGTGCATGAGCACAAGCGCATCATCTTCAACGGCAACGGCTACGACGACGCCTGGGTCAAGGAAGCGGAAGCGCGCGGGCTGCTCAACCTCAAGTCCACGCCGGACTGCCTGCCCTATCTCGTGGCGCCGAAGAATATCGAGCTGCTCTCTTCGCACCGGGTGCTCAGCGAGACCGAGATCCGCGCCCGTCTGGAGATCGCGCTGGAAAACTACAAGAAGATCGTCTGCATCGAAGCGACGACGATGATCGACATGGCGCGGAAAGATATCCTCCCCGCCTCGGCCGGCTTCCAGAAGAAGCTGGCGGACGCCATCGCGGTAAAGCGCACCTACGCCGCCGCCGCGGACTGCACCTACGAGACCGATACGCTGGTCACCGCAGCCGCGCTGACCAAGGCCGCCTATGAGAGCACCAAGGCCCTCGAGGATGCGCTCGCCGAAGCGAAGGCCGAGGAGGACGTGCATCAGGCCGCCGTGTTGTGCAAGGAGAAGGTGCTCGAGCAGATGAGCGAGCTGCGCGCAAGCGTAGACGCGCTCGAAATCCTGACCGCGTCGAGCGATTGGCCGTATCCTTCTTACGGCGATATGCTCTTTAACGTCAGATAACGATTTTATCGGGAGAACAAAGATCATGTGTTCAATCATGGGTTACCTCGGCAAGCGCATACCGCTGGATCTGCTTGTCGACGGATTCTATAAAACCATCGCGAGAGGACCTGATCTGTCACGTATGTTGAGCGTTGGGGATGGATACCTGATGTTCCACCGCCTGACGATCATGGGTCTGGAAAAGAGCGGCATGCAGCCGTTTGAGCGGGGCGGCGACGCAGTCGTCTGCAACGGCGAACTCTACGGCTTTCGCAAGATGCGCGACGAACTCTTCTCGGGATACGACTTCAAGAGCGGCTCGGATTGCGAGCTGCTCTTACCCTTATATCAACGCTACGGGACAGACATGTTCAAGATGCTCGACGCGGAGTATGCGCTGATTCTCTACGACCACAAGAGCGACTCACTCGTCGCCGCACGCGATCCGATCGGCATCCGCCCGCTGTTTTACGGCTACGATGAAGACGGCAAGATCCTCTTTGCCAGCGAAGCGAAAAACCTCGCCGGCCTCGCGGAATCGATCATGCCCTTCCCGCCGGGGCACTACTGGAAGGACGGCGAGTTCGTTCAATATGCCAACCTGACGGACGTGCAGCAGTATTCGGCGGACGAGCTGGACGCGGTCTGCGACAACATCCGCGAAAAGCTCACGCTCGGCATCGTCAAGCGTCTGGATGCGGATGTGCCGCTTGGCTTCCTGCTCAGCGGCGGGCTGGACAGCTCGCTGGTCTGCGCGGTTGCCAACAAATACCTGCCGCACCCGATCCGCACCTTTGCCATCGGCATGGTGGGCGACGCGATCGATCTGAAATACGCCAAGCAGGTGGCGGACTATCTCGGCAGCGACCACACCGAGGTCATGATGACGCCGCAGGAGGTCATCGGTTCGCTGCGCGCCATCGTGCGCATTCTGGAGACCTACGACATTACGACCATCCGCGCAAGCGTCGGCATGTATCTCGTATGCAAGTATATCCACGAGAACACCAATATCCGCGTGCTGCTCACCGGCGAGATCAGCGACGAGCTGTTTGGCTACAAGTACACGGACTTTGCGCCGAATGAAGAGGAGTTTCAAAAGGAAGCCAAGAAGCGCATCGACGAGATCTATATGTACGATGTGCTCCGCGCAGACCGCTGCATCTCCGCCAACTCGCTGGAGGCGCGCGTGCCATTCGGCGACCTGGACTTTGTCAAATACGTCATGTCGATCAACCCCGCCCTCAAGATGAACCGTTTCGGCAAAGGCAAATACCTGCTGCGCCGCGCGTTTGAAGGCGATTACCTGCCGCATGACATCCTCTATCGCGAAAAGGCCGCGTTTTCGGACGCAGTCGGGCATTCCATGGTCGATCAGATCAAGGCGTATGCCGAAAAGCTCTACACAGACGAGGAGTTTGCCGAGCGCAGCAAGAAATACACCTTCGCGACGCCCTTCACGAAGGAATCGCTGCTCTACCGCGAACTGTTTGAGGCCGAATACCCCGGCCAAGCGCATATGGTCAAGGACTTCTGGATGCCCAACCGTTCCTGGGAGGGCTGCAACGTCAACGACCCGTCGGCTCGCGTTCTCGCGAATTACGGCGCAAGCGCGGTATAAAGACTGACCCGGCGCCCTCGAATACCGTGGGAATTCGCTCCTTCCACGGTATGAACACCGCCTCCCGCAAAAACGGGAGGCGGTGTTTTTTTCGGCGGGAACGCACGCTCATCCGCGTTGCTTTGGCGCGGGCAATGCACGTTTAGTCGTCGTATAATCCATAGCCGCAATAAGGGCACACATCCCGCGCGGCGGAATACCGGCGGCCGCACTCGGGACAGACGATGGAGTTGCGCGGCGTCAGGCGCTTGGGGTCCGGCACGCGCGGCAGCCGCTGCGTCGGGCGACGGTATCGCCCCGTCTCGCGCGGCGCCTGCAGCGGCGGCGCATCCTCCTGCTCAAAGAGCGGCTCCGGCTCCGGCTGCGCCGGCTCCTCCTGAGCGCGCGCATCATCCGGATGATAGCCGCAGTAGGGGCAGGTGGCAAGTCCGCCGGGAATGATCTTTCCGCAGTTTTCGCATTTCGGCAGCGGCTTCGGCTCCGGCACTGCCGCGGGCGCTGCCTGCGTTCCTGTTTCCGCGGACTGCTTTAGCCGCTCCTCCTCCTGCGCCAGCTCGATCGGGTCTCCCGGGTAATAGCCGCAGTGCGGGCAGGTGCTCAAAAACGGCGGCTTCTTTTTGTTGCAGCGCGGGCAGATCTCCTTCGGAAGCTCCTGCCGCACCGGCGCAGCGGGCACAGGCGCCTCAAACGCATCCTCCTCCGGCTCGTCCGCCGCGATTTCCTTCTCCGGCTCATCCGGCTCATCCGGCAGCGGCGCATCGTCCGGCTCGATCTCGTCAAATTCCTCTTCGTCGTCAAAGAGGCTCGGGGTTTCGATGTCGTACCCGCAGCGCGGACAGATCCGCGTTTCGGCTGGCAGCTTCTTGCCGCAGTCCGGACAGCGGATGCGGCCTTTGATATCCAACTTCTGCTGCGGTTCGGGCTTTGGTTTGGCGGGCTTGGGCGCGGCCTTCGGCATAGCGGCGACCAGCGCCGGCAGATCGGCGCGCAGGCGGATGGCTTTCAGCAACCCCGCAACGCCAAAGAGAATGATACCTGCTCGAAACATCAGCTCGCGCGTAAGCTGAAACGTGGTGTAGCTCTTGCGCAGCACCAGCGCGACGATCAGCGCCGCCAGCGTAGAGAGCGCGGTTGCGCCGATGGCGGAATAGAACAAAACGTTGTCCGGCGGGATGTCCTGCTTGCGATCGGAGAGCTGATAGAGCACGCTCGGCACCACAAGCGCGGCGATGAGCGTCAAAAAATCGAGCAGATAAACAAACTCGAAGAAGAGGATCATCTCAACAAGGTAGCCGACGGCGTTGATGACGCCCCAGATGGCAAACAGCGCGTTGAGCAGCAGGTAGAGGTTCCTCTGCTTGATCTTGAGCTTCCCCTGCCGGTTCTTCAGCAGCAGATAGAATGCGAGGCCAATGATGGCGATGACGAGCACATAGCCAAGTACGCCGAAAAACGTGAAGTTTTCCGGCGGCGCCTGCTCGAGTTTTTTTCTGGTATACGCATCTGAAAAGAGCTGCGCCAGCGTGAAGATGCGCGCGATCAAAAACAGCAGCGTGCCGTAAAAAACCGCCCCGCTGGTAAGATAGCTGGCGGAGAGATAGCGCTTTTTTTGTTGTGGGCGCCGTTCCATAGGGGTATGATAGCACAGCCCGCCTTGCCATGCAACACGAGGGCGGGTATAATCAAGCTAAGGCGCGCGGCGGGACGCCGCAGGCGCACTTTTACAGGCTTTGCCGGAAAACACAAAACGGTATTTTTCAAAAAATCCGCCTCCGGCGCCGCGCGGAGGCAGCGGGAAAGGACAAACCGAATGGACACACGATCCGCTTATGAATTCTGGCTGAATGAACCGTCGCTGGACGAAGCCTCCCGAAAAGAGCTTCTTTCAATCGCAAACGACGCACCCGAGATCGAGGAACGTTTCTACCGCGAGCTGGAATTCGGCACGGCGGGGCTGCGTGGCATCCTCGGCGCAGGCACCAACCGCATGAACACTTATGTCGTGCGCCGTGCCACGCAGGGACTGGGCAACTATCTGCTTGGTTGCACAGGAGCGAAGGAACGGGGCGTCTGCATCGCCTACGACTCGCGCCACTATTCCGCAGAGTTTGCAAAGCAGGCAGCCTGCGTGCTTGCAGCGAACGGCATCCGCGTCTATCTCTTCTCCACGCTGCACTCCGTTCCACAGCTTTCGTTTGCGGTGCGCCACCTCGGCTGCATGGCGGGCGTGGTGATCACCGCCTCGCATAATCCCAGCAAATACAACGGCTACAAGGTCTACTGGGCCTACGGTGGACAGGCCGCCCCCGAACAGGCCGCGGCCATCTACGCACAGATCCAAGATGTGCCGATGTTTTCGCCGCGCGTGGCGGACTACGACGCTGCACTTGCCTCCGGCGCGATCACGCTGGTCGGCAAAGAGGAGGACGAGGCTTACTATGCCGCAACGGAGCAGCTGCTGCTCGATCCCGCGCTCGTAAAGCGGCGCGGCGGGAGCCTTCCTATCGTATATACGCCGCTGCACGGCACGGGGTCGGTTCCCGTGCGCGAGCTGCTTTCCCGCGTGGGGCTGACCAATGTGATCACGGTGCCGCAGCAAAGCGAGCCGGACGGCAGCTTTCCGACCGTCACCGCGCCAAACCCCGAGGATCCGAACGCTTTCCGCCTCGCCATCGCGCTGGCGGAGGAAAAGGGCGCGCGCGTCTGCCTCGCCACCGATCCGGATGCAGACCGCCTCGGCGTAGCCGTCAAAACGAAAGACGATGTCTGGCTGACGCTGACGGGCAATCAGATCGGCTGCATCCTGCTCGAGCATATCCTCTCTTCCCTGAAGCGGCAAAACCGCCTGCCTCAAAACGGCGTGGTGATCAAAAGCATCGTCTCCACGCGCCTGGCGGATGCCATCTGCTCGGCATACGGCGTTGCGCTGGAAACGGTGCTGACAGGCTTCCGCTTCATCGGCGAAAAGGTAGACGAATACCAAACCAGCGGGGAGAGGACGTTTCTCTTCGGCTTTGAGGAGAGCTTTGGCTTCCTCGCGGGCGGCCTCGCACGGGATAAGGACGCGGTCTGCGCCGCCATGCTCGCGGCGGAGGCGTGCATCTGCTACGCAGAGCGGGGGATGACGCTTTCGGACGCGCTGGACGAGATCTACGCAACCTACGGCTTCTATAGCGAACGCGTCAAGAGCTACACGCTTGAGGGTAAGGAAGGCATCGAGAAGATCGCGGGCGCGATGACACGCCTGCGCGAAACGCCGCCTGCGTCGTTTGTGGGGACGGCCGTCTCCGCCGCGGAGGACTATCTCGCGCGCCGCTGCACGCAGGCGGACGGCACGCGCTGCGACATCGCGCTGCCGCAGTCCAATATGCTGCGTTGGTTGCTGCGCGACGAAAGCTGGATCGTCGTGCGCCCCAGCGGCACCGAACCGAAGCTGAAGCTCTATATCGGCGCGCGGGCAACGACGAAGGAGCAGCTGGAGGCGAAGCTCGCCGTTTTGCTCAAGGATGTGGACACGCTCCTGAAAGGGCATTTGGCATAGCGTCTTGAAGTAGATGACGAAAGGACAGCGGCGATCTTGCCGCTGTTTTTCGTAAAAGCCCCGGTTTTTTCCGCTCAACCGCCGCTTGAGTTCGCGAAACACACCAACTCAAGCGATGATTGCTGGCCTGTTTCGCCGCTGTTTTGTATGCTGGACTTGCAGCAAACGAAAGGCGGTGGCAAAACAGATGCGATTCTTCGCGAAACGTACCCTCATCAAAAAAAGCGCGCCGGACCAGATTGAGCGCGCTTACCGGCGGATGCTTGGCGAGCGCGAGACGCGAAAGCGGGAAGAACGCTGGTTTTTCAGCGCTGTGATGCGGGGGCCAAAGGGTTAAAAGAGAAGCGCGGCCATGCTGCAGCCTAGCGTTGCAAGCGCTAAAAGAGCAGAAGAAGGAGAGACAGACCATGTTTGACGCAGCGGAGATCGGGCGGCGGATTTCGCGCCTGAGAAAAGAAAAGGATATGACGCAGCCCGCGCTGGCGGATGTGATGGGCGTGAGCTTCCAGGCGGTCAGCAACTGGGAGCGAGGCGCCTCCATGCCGGATATCGGCAAGCTGCCGGAGCTGGCGCAGGCGCTTGGCGTAAGCGTGGACGAGCTGCTCGGCGGCGGCCGCGGCGGGGATCTGATCCGCAGCGTGATCGACGGCAGCGAGGAAGCGTTTGTAAAAAGCGGGCGCGTCACGCTTTCGGAGGCGGGCGAGGCCGCACCGCTGCTGAAGCCCAAACAGGTGACGCGCATCGTAAAAGCGATTGAGGAAGAGGACGAGCAGCGCGGGAGGGCGGCCGAAGGCGGAGCGGGGGACGCAGCCGGAGAGCGGGAGAAAATCGACTTCGACAGCCTGATTGCAATTGCCCCGTTTTTAGACGAGGCGTATCTAGATGAGCTCGCGCTTCGTCTCGCGCCCAATGCCGGCATCGGCCGGCTCGCGGCACTCGCCCCGTTTTTGAGCGAGGAGACGCTGGGCAAGATCGCGCAGGCCTCGGTGCAAAACGGCGGCACGCTCGGCGATCTGGCGTCGCTCGCCCCGTTTCTGGACGAAGCCGACCTGGGCAAGATCGCGCTCGCCTGCGTCGAGGGCGGCGGCAGCGCGGCACAGGCGGCGGCTATTGCGCCGTTTCTTGAGGAAGACGATCTGGACCGCGTCGTGAGCGCGGCGCTCCAGCGGGGGCAAAACCCGGGCGAGCTCTCTGCGCTGTTTCCGTTCCTTTCCCGCAAAGCCCTGCGCGCGCTCGTGGAAGACGCACTCAAGCGAAACGACACCGCAAGCCTTTCTAAAATATCTATGTTCCTTTGACCGCAAAACAGGCTGCGAGATAACGAAAACAAAATTTGCACGCCCGCTCAAAAAAAAGCAGGTATGCGAAAATAATTTCATATATTCGTTTGTATCCGTTGACTTTGCGTGCCCGCAGGAATATGATGAAATCGAGCGAATTCCCACAGCACCTATCAAATTCGGCATATCAGGAGGACGGGCATGAACGCCTATATTCAACGGGTACTGGAAGATATCAAGAAGAAAAACGCAGGTGAACCGGAGTTTTTGCAGACGGTGGAAGAGGTCTATTCTTCGCTGGAAGCAGTGGTGGGCAAGCATCCGGAATATGAAAAATCCGGGCTGCTGGAGCGCATGGCGGAGCCGGAGCGCGCGATTTCGTTTCGCATAACCTGGGTGGACGACGCGGGCAGAGTGCAGGTCAACCGCGGCTACCGCGTGCAGTTCAACGGCGCGATCGGACCCTATAAAGGCGGCCTTCGCTTCCACCCCTCAGTCAATCTGTCTATTATGAAGTTCCTCGGTTTTGAACAGACCTTTAAAAACAGCCTGACCAGCCTGCCCATCGGCGGCGGCAAGGGCGGCAGCGACTTCGATCCGCGCGGCAAATCGGACGGCGAGGTCATGCGCTTTTGCCAGGCGTTTATGACGGAGCTCTACCGCCACATCGGGCCGGATGTGGACGTGCCCGCCGGCGACATCGGCGTGGGCGCGCGCGAGATCGGCTATCTCTACGGACAGTATCGCCGCATCCGCGGCGCGTTTGAAAACGGCGTGCTCACAGGTAAGGGCATGAGCTTTGGCGGCAGCCTCATCCGCCCGGAGGCAACGGGCTTCGGCGCGGTCTACTACGTCAACGAAGTCTTCCAGCACGAGGGAGACAAGATGGAGGGCAAGACCTTCGCGCTTTCCGGCTTCGGCAACGTCTCCTGGGGCGTGGCAAAGAAGCTCGAGGAGCTCGGTGCGGTGGCGATCACGCTCTCCGGTCCGGACGGCTATATCTACGACCCGAAGGGCATCACCGGCAAGAAGATCGACTACCTCGTCGAGATGCGCGCAAGCGGCAGGGACAAGGTGAAGGACTACGCCGACCGCTACGGTTGCGCCTTCTATCCGGGTGAGAAGCCATGGGGCGTCAAGGCCGACGTCTACATGCCCTGCGCCACGCAAAACGACGTGAATATCAACAGCGCCAAGAAGATCGCAGCCTCCGGCTCAAAGTACTACATCGAGGTAGCAAACATGCCGACGACGAACGACGCGCTGAGCTACCTGCTGGAGCAGAAGCATATGATCGTTGCGCCAAGCAAGGCGGTCAACGCCGGCGGCGTGGCGACCAGCGCGCTGGAGATGAGCCAGAACAGCATGCGCTACAGCTGGAGCGCGCAAGAGGTGGATGCCAAGCTGCACACGATCATGAAGAACATCCACGACAACTCGGCAAAGGCTGCCGAACAGAACGGCCTGGGCTACAACCTCGTAGCCGGCGCGAATATCGCCGGGTTTGCCAAGGTGGCGGACGCCATGATGGCGCAGGGCCTGATCTGAAGAATACGCCTAAACCAATATACGCCCGCGGCTGCAGCCGCGGGCGTATTGTATTTGCGTGATCTACTCGATCTTCTTGAAAAACTCGGCCGGGTGTTTGCAGATCGGGCAGACGAAATCCGGCGGCAGCTCCTCCTCGTCGTGCACATAGCCGCAGATCGTGCAGACATAGCCCTTCTTCTTCGGCTCCGCCTGCTCCGGCTTCTGCGCCTCTGCGTCGGCGGACAGCGGCACGAATACCTCCGCGCCGTGCTTGCACACCGGGCAGACGAAATCCGGCGGCAGGTATTCGTCCTCGTGGACATATCCGCAGACCGTGCAGACCCAGCCCTTCTTTTGCCGCGCATCCGCGCCGGGCTTTGGCTTGATGTTCTTTCGATAGTACTCATAGGTGACAGAGGCCTCGCCGGAGAGCTTTCTCGCCTCGGTCAGATCGGCGAGAAACAGCGTGTGCGTGCCGCAGTCGAGCGTGCTGATCACCTTGCCGCTGAGCAGGGCGTTGGCCCCTTCGGTGATATAGGTCAGCCCGTTGCAGCTGCGCGCGCAGGCGGGATAGTCCGTAAACTTATCGACCTCCCGTCCGCTCTTGAGCCCAAAGCGCTGATAGATGTCGAACCCGGACTGCTCGGTGAGGATCGAGAGGTTGAAGATGCCCGTCTGAAGCACCATATCATGCGTCAGGTTGCTTTTGTTGACCGTAAACGTCACGCGCAGCGGCGTGCTCGTCGCCTGAATCACGGTGTTGATGATGCAGCCGTTGTCGCGCTCGCCGTCTTTTGCCGTAAGCACAAACAGGCCGTAGCTGATGGCAAAGAGCGCGGTCTTATCCAGCTCACCCGTGGCTATCGACTCGTTCTGCGGCAGCACCATCGTCTCCCGGATGGCCTGCGCCAGCGCATCGACCTGCGAAAGCTGCTCCTCCTTGAGCGAGGAGCGCAGGCTGACGGTCTGCTCGAGCGTGACCATATTCTTGAGCGGGGAGAGCGTCTCACGCATGAGCTTGCCGCTCGACGGCGCCCAGGAGCCGTTTTCGATGAACGCAAGCGTGCGGTTTTGGATATTGTGCAGCACGAGATCGCGGATGAGCTCCTCCATCGTGATGAACACGCCCGCATTATAGGTGGTGGCCGCAAAGACGAGGTGGCTGTAGCGGAAGCAGGCCGCGACGATCTCCGACATCGGCACCACCGATACATCGAACATCTCCACCTTCACGCCCAGCTCGCGCAGGCGGCTGGCGAGGATCTCCGCCGCGTTCTCCGTGTTGCCATAGATGGAAGCGTAGGCGAGCATGACGCCCGTCTCCTCGGGCTCATAGGTGCTCCAGCGCTGATACTTCTCGATATACGCCGCAAAATCCCGGCGATGCACCGGCCCGTGCAGCGGGCAGATGAGCTTCACGTCCAGATTGGAGACCTTCTTGAGTGCGGACTGCACCTGCGGGCCGTATTTGCCGATGATGTTGGCATAGTAGCGCCGCGCCTCACCCATGAGCGTGTTGTAAAAATCCAGCTCGTCAGCATACAGCGCGCCGTTGAGCGCATTGAAGGTGCCGAACGCATCCGCGGAAAAGAGCGCCTTTTCGGTTTGATCAAAGGTGAACATGACCTCCGGCCAGTGCACCATTGGCGCCATGATAAACTGAAACGTGTGCCGCCCGGTCGAGAGCGTGTCGTTTTCCTTTACGATGATCGCGCGATCGAGCACATCCTCGTCGAAGAACTGGCAGATCATCTCGCTGGTCTTCTTGGTGCAGACGATCTTCGTGTCTGTATAGCGGCAGAGCAGATCCATCAGCGTTGCGGAGTGGTCCGGCTCCATATGCTGCACGACCACATAGTCCAGCTTGCGCCCGTCCAATACATGCGCAACGTTTTCAAAGAACACCTTGCCGACGGCTTTGTCCACCGTATCGAACAGAATCGTCTTTTCGTCGAGTATGAGATAGGAGTTGTAGGAGACGCCGTCCGGTATGGAGTAGACGCCCTCAAACATGGCCAGGCGCCGGTCATTTCCGCCAACCCAGATGATATCTTCGGTTACCTTTCGCGTGCAATACATGCAATCTTGCCCCTTTCTTGTGCCTCTCTATCGTAAAAACAGAACTCGTGTTCCATCAATCCGCCACCAGATAGTCCACAAAGCCGGCGCTCATGCGCTGCGACCCGTCGGCAAGCACCCAAAATGCCTCCGTGTCCGGCAGCGACTCCACAAGCGCCATGCCGTCGTCCGCCGTCAGGCAAAAAAGCCCGGTGGTCAGCGCATCCGCCAGAGCGGAATCACCCGATATCACCGTGACGGAGTCGTAGCGTACGGCCGGCATCAGCGTATCGGGGTCGATGATGTGATGATAACGCACGCCGTCTACGGTGTAATACCGCTCATAGGTGCCGCTGGTCACCACGCTCTGCCCATCGACCTGCACCGCGCAGAGCGTGCCGTCCGAATACGGGTCCTGAATGCCGACCTTCCATGCCGCACCGTTCGGCCGCGTGCCGATGGAGCAGACGTTTCCGCCCACGCTGAGCAGCATGCTGGTCACCCCCGCCGCGCGCATGGCCTCGGTCGCTTTCTGCGCGGCGTACCCTTTGGCGATGGAGCCGACATCCAGCCGCATATCCGCATCGGCCAGATACAGCGTGCCCGCGGCGCGATCCAGAACGATATCGCCGATATCCGCGTGCGCGTTTGCCGCGCAAAGCGCCTCCATCGGCGGCAGCGCGGCATTCTGGGGATCCTGCGTGCCCGCATCGCGGTAACTCTTCCAGATGGAAAGCACCGCCCCCATGGCGATGTTCATCTTTCCGCCCGTCAGCGCGTCCATGTCAACGGCGTATTCGACCAGGTCGAGTATCCGCGCGTCCACCGCAACGGGCGCAATGCCTGCGCTTTGGTTGACGCTGCAGAGGTTGTTCATGCCCTCGTAGGTGTTGTAGATATCGTAGAGCTTGTGATACGCCTGCAGCAGCGCGTGCAGCTCCTCGATGCGGGCGGTTGCGCTCCGCTCGCTCTCGTCGTAGACGATCACCGTGGTCACGGTGTCGAACACGTCGAAAAACACCTGGGTATAGCGCTGCGGCGTGTTTGATTCTGCACAGCCGGCAAGCGGCAGGCACAACAGCAACACACACAGTGCAACCGCCACACTCCGCCGCGCACGGCAAAACACCGGCCTTTTACCGTCGCTCACGCCGGAAACCGCGCGCGCAGTATCGATTGCGTCTGTAGGCATTATTCCATGTTTTTTTGTGTTTATCAAGAGCCGCTCCGTTTTTCCGCACCGGTTTTTCCGGCTTTCTTCTCCCGCGCGTCCTCTCGCCCCGCGCCCGGACGCAGTCCGCGGAAGGTATAGCGCGCGATCACCCCCGTGAGCGTACCCGTCACCGCCGCAGCCAGCAGCAGAATCGGCAGATACGCAAGTACGGCCCGCGTTTCCACCACAAAGCACGCCACGAGCACCTGCGCGATATTGTGACTCACCGCGCCGAGCACGCTGACGCCTACGATGCTCAGCCCCCGAATCCGCTGCGCGAGGATCATCACCAGCAGGCTCAGCACGCCGCCTGCAAGGCTATAGAGCATCGCCGCCGGGCCGCCGAAGAGCAGCCCGCTCAGCCCGACCTTGAGGAGCATCAGCAAGACCGCACTCGGTACGTCGAGCAGATATAGCGCATAGAGCAGCACCGTATTGGCAAGCCCAAGCTTCACGCCGGGAATGCCCGTGATGGGCAGCAGGTGCTCAAAGTACCCAAGCACGATGGCCGCGGCGGTCAAAAGCCCGAGCTTGGCAACGGCGGCGGCTCCCCAGCGCTGCTTCACCGCCCGCCCTCCGCGCCCGTCACCTCGACGGAGACGCCGTTTGGCAGGCAGACGATCCAGTTTTCGAGCAGCAGCCCGTCCTCCTCATGCAGATCGATCACACCCTGATGCACACAGATCTGGTTCTTGCAGCTGGCGGACTCCATATGTACGCCGTGCTCGTCGATGACGATCTCATTCACCTTGCCGTCGCCCTGATCCACGGTGATGGTCTGGTACGCATCCGCCGAAACTCGCGCGTAAACCTCGCCGCCAACGTAGACCGTAACCGTCGCGCCGGAACCCTTTGGCGTAAGCAGGCGGGATCCCAACAGCGCCAACGCGGCCAGCAGCAGCACGCCGCCGATGAGGAGGATATCCTTCTTCTTCACGCCGCGCGCCGCCCCCCTTTCTCAAACCACCGGTTAAACGTATTGTACCACGTCCGCCGCATCGTCCGCCAGTGCGCCGCGCGAAACAAAAAAAGCCGTCCGCCGGCGATTTCTTCCCTTTCAAAATCCGTTTTTCGGCGGGATAACCACATTTTTTCCGTCGTTCACCCGGCCTTGCGGACAGCAAACCGCACGGGGCGTTCTGTTGCGCCGGCGGAGCCGGCACCGCCGGATTCTATCGATTCGAGGTTGCGGCCCCACCCGCTTCCAAGCCTTCCTCCCGCACAAAGCCGCCCGCCGGCGAGTTTGCCGCTCATCTCCAAGGCGCCTTCGGCGAAGGGTATACGGTCACTCCTCCTGCGCGTTATGCTCCGCCGTGAGCCGCCGCGCGGCGCGCCGCTCCAGCAGCAGATTGATCGCAAGGCCGAGCGCAACCAATCCCCCGCCGATGATGTTTGCCGCGGAGAGCGCGCCGTCCATCAGCGCGTCAAGCAGCACCCCCGTAAATACCTGGCCGACAAACATCAAGAGCGTGATATACAGCTGTGGAATCTTGACCACCACGACGTTGCTCAGCCAAACGGTGATCACCCCGATCGCACCGCCGAGATACGTCCATCCGTTCGGCGCAAGAACGAGCCCGGCCCAGACCGGCTCCCCTCCGCCGAGCAGCAGAAACACGGGAAGCGCCGTCAGCAGGCCGCAGACATAGTTGAAAAACGTGCTTACATAGACGCTGGTCTCGTCCGCCAGCCGCGCATTGTAGGAGCGCGAAATCACCAGCAGCACACCGGAGAGGAACACCGCCGCCACCGGCCAAAAGAGAAATCCGCCGTCCATCATCCACGCTATGCCGCCCGCCACAAGCAGGATGCCCGGGATCTGCCGCGCATGAAACGGATGTGTGCGCATGCCAAACAGGCCAAACTGATCGACCAGCGCACCCGCGACGCTCTGCCCGAACAACCCCAGCGCGAGGATGGCGGAGACGCTGATCTTACCGAAGGCAAAGTTGGTCGCCGCCGTAGTCGCAACGCCGAGCACGCCGCCGATGTAGAGATACCACCTGTGCCGGCGGGCAAACGGCTTTTCGCGGCGCAGCAGGACGATCGCGCCGATGAGGATGAGCCCTACGATGTGGATGATGACCGTCGCTGCATACACGCCATAGAGCGTGGTCAGCCCGCCGTTGACGGTGATCATCACCGCGACAAGGATACCGATGAACAAAGAGATCAGATAATACATGCAGGTTCGCTCCGGGTCGGATCGCTCGGCTCGGCGGCTTTTGTTCCGCCCGCCGCGATCGGTGACCCCTTGAGTATAGTGCGCGGGCTTGACGCTTCCTATGACATCTGTCACACTAAATCCAAACAACCCGCATAAGGAGGCCCGGATGCAAAAGCAAAAACTGCCCGCTGCCTACGCCGCACCGCTTGCCGAATACGGCCTTTCCGGCGTCGATCTGTCCGGCGCATCGCTCATCCTCTATGAGCCGGGGGAATGGTTCTTCCGCGAGGGACGGCAGATCGAGTCCCTCTGCGTCATCCTCTCCGGCAAAGCGAAGGTCTGCGTCGGCGCGGCGGATGGACGGAGCCTGCTGCTGTGCTACTATGTTTCGGAAGGGATCGTGGGGGACGTGGAGCTCATGACGGGCAAACGCGAGGCGATCTCCTCCATGCAGGCCGTCACACCGCTGACCTGCGCGGCCTTTCCTTTGGCGCTGTATGCGCAGGTGCTGCGTGCGCACCTGCCGTTTGTGCTGCGCGTCGGCGCGGGCCTTGCCGAAAAGCTCGAAGCGCGGGTCAAGAGCAGCGCAGAGATCATACTGCGCCCGTTTGAGGCGCGGCTGTGCGCCTATCTGCTGCAGAGCGCGCAGGGCGGCATGTTTTCCGAGCGGCTGACGGATGTCTCCGAGCAGCTCGGTGTGAGCTACCGCCATCTGCTGCGCATGCTCCGGCAACTCGTAGAAGCCGGCGTCCTGGAAAAACGCCGCGGCGGATACGCCGTGGCAGACGAGCGCGCGCTGCAGGAGCGCGCCGCGAAATAGGCGAAAAAAAATCGCGCCGTGCCATACCGGGCAGGGCGAAGAACCAAGCGCATCCTCATATCAAAAGGGTCTTTGGCTGGTTCCGGGTTGAAATCCTGAACCAATCGAATCCGTCCGTTCCCTATGCCAGCCAGACGAGCGGCGGGCGCAGCGTGGTATACCACAAAACCTCCGAATTTCTGACGCGCAGGAAGCATGCTTCCAATCTTATCGCCCGCAGTGCTGCAAACACATCTCCTCGCCGTGCAAAAGGGAGCCGTTCGCTCCCGCGCCCGGCTCCCTCTGTATCCCTTTGTCTGCTGTACCGCTTCGATCGGCGGATCGCTTGAAAGCTTACGCCGCTTGCGCGGCAGACTACGCCAGCAGGTCTCCCTGATGCGCCACCAGCGTCGCGTCGAACACGCCCGGCACGCGCAGGAACTTATCCACAAAATCCGTATCGCTCTCGCGGATGCGCAGCTCGATGGTCAGCTCGATGCCGTCGTGCTGCACGGTCTTGCTCTTGATGTGCGCCTTGGGCAACTGGCGAATGAGCCCCTTGATCTGCTGGCTCGCGCGCTCGTCAAAATGCAGGATCAGCAGGTACGGCATGGTGTTGCTGCCCTTGATCGAGGTGATGAGCACCATGATCACGCCGATGACCAACGCACCGATGAGGCCGACATCCACAAACCCAGCGCCGAGCGCGAGGCCCTCGCCCACCGCCCAGAACATGTAGACCGTGTCGATGGGGTCCTTGATCGCGGTTCGAAAACGCACGATGGACAGCGCGCCAACCATGCCCAGCGAAAGCGTGAGGTTGGAGCTGATGAGCATGATGACCATGGCGGATACCATCGTCAAGAGGATCAGGCTCAGGTTAAAAGAGCGCGAATACACGACCCCTGCAAATGTTTTCTTATAGATGAAATACAGAAATCCGCCGATGCCCAGCGCGATGACCAGCGTGAGGATCACCTGCAGGGGATTGAGCGTGCTCGAAAAGAGCGACTGGATGTTGAACGCGTTTGTAAGGGACTCGCCCTCTGCGCGCAGAATTGGGTTCATACGTTACCTCCTTAGCATCATCCTGCTGACAAATCTATCTTGGCCGCGCGTGCGCGCGCGTCAATTCCCGCTAAAACTCAAACTGGCGGCAGAAGATGTATTTGCTCGCCGCCGTGCGCTGCGCCGCTCCCAGCGTCAGAAGCTCCTGCACATACTGCGGCAGGCTCTCGTTGAACTTCACCTCGAGGATCAGGCTGTTGCGCAGATCCCAGACGGGGTAGGTGATCACGTGCGGATTGAACAGGTCGGTGCACCGAAACGCGGTGCGTACATCCCGGTCAAACGTAATGCGCATATCCTCCTCGGGAAATATATACGGCTCGCGCATATAGTCCACCATGACCTTTGGCCTGAGATGGTTTGCCTTGAAGACGCCGTAGAACTGCATCGCAAACGGGTTGGCGTTGTGCCGAAGGCACTCGAGGTTGCCGCGAACGATCTCGTCGCAGTCCTGCCGGCTGATAGAGACGCTGTCTTTCTTGATATATTGCCCTTCTTTGTGCTTGCGCTCGAGCTTGATCGCGCTGTCGGAAAGATTGTAGATGCGGATGCGAAACTTATCGCGCGAACCGACGCCGCTGGCCTTCTCCCAGACCGCGCTGTCAAACGGATCGTCAAAATACAGGCTGCGAATGAAGTATGCCCCGCCATTTGCGGCGGCGTGGGAATCCTGCCGAAGGCACGCCTTGACGCGCGTGCTCAGGAGCTTGTGCTCCCCTTCGGAGATGATGTACTTCAGTTCGTGCCGGTACTGCTTGCCGGCAAGCGCATGTTTAGCAGCCATTTACCTAGTCTTCCAGTGTTGTTGTTCGTCCGAAGAGATTGGTCATCTCCGCATCGCTGAGGCTGAAATAGTTCTGCACGTACTTCAGCGCATAGTTCTGATAGTTGTTCGCATAGGTGCGGATGTGGTCGCAGTGCTGTTGCCAGCTCGTGAAGGTGATGTCGTTCCAGATATCAACGTCATACTTCATCTCCTCCATGATGTTGCCCTGCAGGCGGTCTACCATGGCGTTGATCTTCTCCGGCGTATAAATCTCGTTCATCATGATCGCAACCTTCTCCAGAAACATCTGCCGGAAGGTGGCGTTCTCCAGCAGCGCGCGAATGAGCACCGTTGAGGTCGCCTTGCCGGAACCGTGCCCGTCCGGATGGAAATATCTTGAGAAGAAGTCTCTGCGGTAGCCGACCGTCGCCGTGTCTGATGAATCGTCGTTTCGGTTCATCGCCCAGCAGAAGTCGTAGAAGATCCAGCGCCACTTGTTGTCGTACTCCGCGCTGCGCCAAAACTTGATGTTGCCGGAGTCGGAGTTGCCGACGATGATCTCCGCCGCCACATAGGTGGCATAGTTCTCCGTGTCCATCAGCGTGTTGATATAGTCGTAGTTTGCGGCGTTGCTCAGATCGTGGCTGCCTGCCCACTCCACCATCTCGGTGTAGTCCTTCCAACCGTCTCCGGCCAGCACGCATTTATCGTTTCCGTTGCCAAAGAGCAGGTCCACCGCGTCGGGATTCGTCAGATTGAAGCGCTGCGCCACGAAATCCTCCGTGATCCGCTCCATAAAGTCGTAGACGCCCCAGTACTCGCCGTTGAGCAGCACGACCACCTGCTGGTGCGCCTGCACGACGACCGCGCGCTCCGCGGGAAGGCCGGTGTCGCCCTCTTCGAGCAGTGTGGTCATCAGGTTGTCGCGAATGCGGCTTTGGGTCGCATCCTGCGCGCTGGCGCGGAGGATGACGGACTTATAGCTCGTTGCCGTCCGGTTTTCGAAGAACGGATAGTTGAACATGGAGTCGCCATACGCGCCTTTGGCGATCAGCGCGAGGCCCTTCTGCTCCTTGTTGCGTGAATACTGGCCCTGAATCTGAATCACGCCGTCTCCGCTGTAGAGGGTCTGTCCGTTGATATCGATATAGTCAAAGTGTACGTCGCGCTCCCACTCGCGGCCCAATGGGTCGGGGTTGGAGGACGAAACTGCGTTGAAGTTGGCGAGGTACCACTTCGGGTCGTTCATCCCCGCATCCATGCGGATATCGGTCGGATCCTGGCCCGAAACCGCGGCGTATGCATTGCCGATGACGTAGATGCCGCTCTCCGCATCCCAGAGGTTCGACGGCTCCGTGATGATGCTGACCACCGGCAGGGTATACTTGTGGTTTTCGATCGTGCTTTCGCCGGTATAGATCACATACGTCTGGCTGGCGGTGTCGCTGGCGCTGTAGCCGCTCTTGAACGCGCGCGCACGCAGCACCGTCGTATGCGAAACCGTGATCGGTCCGCTGTAGCGGCTGGAGCTCTCCGTCGGCACCGTTCCATCCGTGGTATAGGTCACCGTGGAGCCCTCCGGCACCTCGATGCTCACGCTCTGGGCGCTGTCAAACGTGCCGCCGGTGGTGAGGATCTTCGGCTCTTCCGCATAGCCCGCCACCCCCGCGCCGTTTGCCGCGCTTGGCGTTGGCTTGGAGAAAAACAGCAGGCTGCTGCCCGAGCGGCCGTAGCTTACGTCCGCATGGCCCTTGGGCACGAGCAGTTTATCGAGAATCGTGCCGTCCGGCGAAAACAGCAAGACGACGTCTCCTTCGACCGAGAGGCGAAAGTTCGTCGCTAGACTATTTTTTTTTTGCGCGTCGGATACGTTTTTGCCCGACGCCTGAATGGTCAAGTATTCATCCGCTTCGAGCGTTATGTCGGGAAACACCCATTTGGCCGGGTTCTTGGCGTTGTCGCTCAACGCGTACCCTGCAAGCGAGATGGGTGCGCCCGTGGTATTGTGTATCTCGATCCAGTCGTAGTATTCCCCGTCCGGCTGTTTCAAATAGGAAACGTTTGCGTTGAGCACCTCGGAGATAACGATGTCGCCCGTTCCGAAAGACAGCGTCTTCATGAACGCTTCCAGCCCCGCGTTGTTGTTTGTATACCCCGGCGTGGGCTGGGATGTGGACGCCCACTCGCCCGTGCCGTCCGGATTGCGCGCAATGCTGATATCCGTGCTCGCGCGGGTGTAGTCGTATTGGTCGAGGATCCGCCCTGCCGGCGTGGAGAACACCACGCTCTCGGCATAGGCCGCGAGCGAGAAGGGCGCCTCGATCTTCTCCGCGCCCGCCGGTGTCTCGCGGCCGGTGCAGTAGATCAGCAGCACGCCGTACGCGGGGATCTTCGTGCCTTCGGGCAGCGTATACTTCAGCGGCTGGGTGGAGGAATCGGAGATGCCATAGCCGCTGATGTCGATCTCCGCGCCGGTGGTGTTATACAGCTCGATCCAGTCGCAGTAGGATCCGTCCGGGCCGACCAGCGTGGAAGCGTTGCTCGCCATAAATTCATTGAGATAGACCCCGATCGATTCATCCAAAGTAGCGGTCAGCGTAGCGAGATACTCCGCCGCGCCCTCGCTCGTATTCGGATAGCCGGGGCTGGGCAGCATCTCTGTCCAGGCGGACGTGTCCTCCGCGCTGCGCCCGAGCGAATAGCCGCTCGTGACCGGCTTGAGGGTGATGCTGTCCACCACCTTGCCGGAGACGTTGGAGAGGATCACATCGTCCGAAGCGGAGAGCTTAAAGGGCGTATGCATCTTCCCGCGCGTGGTGTCGCCGCTGCAAAACACGACAAGATACCCGCGCGCCGGTATGACCGAGCCCTCGGGAAAAGTCCACTTTGCGGCAGAGATGAGTTCGTCCGTCAACCCGTAACCGGAGATATCCACCGAGGAGTCGGTGTTGTTATATATCTCGATCCAGTCCGGAAAGCTGCCGGTTTCATCCGGCACGGAGCCCTTGTTGCTGGACATCACCTCGTTGATCTGGATCTGCCCGAGGTTCTCCGTTGAGACTTGTCCGCCGCCTTTTGTCAAATAAAGAATGAGCGCAACGGCGCTGACGGCAAGCAACACCGTGATGAGCAGCTTGCGCGCGCCGGATGCTCTCCTTCTTCGTTTCGCCATGTGATCAATGCTCCTTTCGCGAATCTGCGGATGAGCATTTTCGCAACGTCTAGTGTACCATACGCCCGATGCCGTGCCAATGATACCCCACGATTATTCACAAATTGTCCGAAATATCCCCGCATTCGCTCTAAAGGCGTTTTTTCGGCTATTTGCAGCAAGCATTTCACGTTTGACGCACGCTTCCCGGCGCAAACGACGGCTACGCCAGCCCCGCCATCACGAGCGCGGTGACGGCGGCGATGCCGAGAAACACCGCCCCAAGGATGATGAAAACGCGGATGAAGACTCGCATCTGCCGCGCGTCCTCCTCGATGTAGACGCGGCCGATATGCTCCGGGTCGTAATGCACCGCCACGCTCTGGCCGACGAGCAGGTTGTTTGCGCCGGCGTAGTTTGAGACATACTGCATCGGCTTTCCGTCGATCGCAAGGCTATAGACCGCACGCAGGCCGCTCGAGCCGAACTGCGCCTGCATGGCGCTGACCGTCCCCTCGGCATAAGCGGTGCAGAGGCTGCGCCTTCGGTTGATCGAGCCGTTGATCGCGAGGCCTACGATTAGAAAGATCAGCCCCATCAGACCAAACGTGCCGGAAAAGATCAGCGTAAAGAGCAGCGCAGCGCCGATGTTGTTTGCGTGGATCGTGAAGCTCATATGGTTTCCCCCCTTGTTTCCGAATCGTGCTGTTCTTCCGCCTTCTCCCGCGCGGGCGGGTCGCCGTTTCGCAGCTTCTCCCGCCGCTCATGGTTTTCGCGAATCCTCCCCTCCTGCCCCTGGTCGGAAGGAAGATAGTACCGCTTCCCCTTCAGCGAGGGCGGCATATACTCCTGCCGCACCCAATGCCCGGGGTAGTCGTGCGGGTAGAGATAGCCCTTGCCGTGGCCAAGCTTGCCCGCGCCGGCAAACGACGTATCCCGCAGATACACCGGCACCGGCTCGTCGAAGCTCGCCTCCGCGTCCGCCGCCGCAGCAGCCAGCGCACAGACCACACTGTTGCTCTTGGGCGACTCGCAGATGAAGATGATCGCCTGCACGAGCGACAGCCGCGCCTCCGGCAGGCCGATGTGCTCGAGCGCATCCGCCGCCGCCACCGCCTGCACCATCGCCTGCGGGTTGGCGAGGCCGACATCCTCGCTTGCGTGCGCGATGAGCCGCCGCGCGATGATGCGCGGATCCACGCCCGCGTACAAGAGCCGCGAAAACCAGGCGATCGCCGCATCCGAATCTCCGCCGCGCAGGCTCTTGCAAAACGCGGAGAGCATATCGTAAAAAAGCTGCTCGTCGCACTTGATCACCTTGCGCTGGCTGGACTCTGCGGCGATCTCCCGCGTGACGCGGATCTCCCCCGCTCCATTCTGCGGCGTCGTCAGCACCGCAAGCTCCAGCGCGTTGAGCGCGTTTCGGCAATCCCCGTTGGCGATGGCGGAGATGGTATGCAGCGCCTCGTCCTCCAATACGACCGGCAGCTTGCCAAAGCCGCGCTCCTCGTCGCGCACGGCGGCGAGCACCGCCTGCTCTACATCCTCGCCGGTCAGCGGATAAAACTGAAACACGCGGCAGCGGGAGACGATCGCGCTCGTCATGGCGATCATCGGGTTCTCCGTCGTAGAGCCGATGAACCGGATGATGCCCTTCTCCAGCGCGGGCAGAAGCGAGTCGCTCTGGGTCTTGCTCCAGCGGTGGCACTCATCCAGCAGCAGGTAGGTCGGCTGGCCGTAGAGGCGGAGCCGCTGCTCGGCCTGCTCCACGATGGCGCGCAACTCCTTCACCCCCGCCGTGACGGCGTTAAGCTTGGCAAACGCGCCGCCTGTGGCGTTTGCAACGATGGCGGCGAGCGTAGTCTTCCCCGTGCCCGGCGGGCCGAAGAAGATGGACGACTGCAGCCGGTCGGTCAGAATCGCGCGCCGCAGCAGCTTGCCCTCGCCCACGATGTGCTTCTGGCCTATGAACTCGTCGAGCGTGCGCGGACGCATGCGGTCGGCCAGCGGAGCGCTCTGCTCTATTTGGTTTTGAAACAGGTCTTCCATAGCATTGATCTCTTTTTTTCGCCCGATGTGCGGGCGCCCTGTCGGCCCTTCGGCAGCGCCGTCATTCCTGCGGCAGCTCGCGCACGGCGACGATGTCGCTGATGGCCCTGCCGTCGCGGTAGGGGTTGTTGACCGCGCCGGAGCCCGATAGCAAGACGCTGGATCGGCCGCCGTCGAGGTTATACGCGCTCGTAAACCCAAGTTCTTCGCAGAGCGCGGAAAGGCTCTGCATCGTCAGCCCCTGGCTTTCGCTCGAGCGCCCGTCCACGGCCAGAAACGCATAGTGTCCCGGCTCGTAATAGGCGATGACGGAGCGGGGGTTCTCCGGCTGGACGTAGCTGCGAAACGTCGTTTTTGCGTGCCCTTCTTCATCCAGCAACGCGGGGCCGAAGATCCAGCTTTGGTAGGGGGTCGCCTCGCCGAGCAGCTCCTGCGTCAACGCGCCGTACGCATAGGTCTTCATCTCGCCGTTGGTGTACAGCACGGCGATATCCCAGTCCCGCGTGATGCCGTCTTCATATACCACGCCGTTTCGAACGATCGGCCCGCGTAGGTGGATCGAGTAAAAATCGCCGTTGATGGCGATGATCGCGCCCTCTACCTCGTTGAACATGGACTTCACCGACGCCGCACCGCCGCGGAACTTGCCGCCGCTGAGCGCGGTGCGGATACTGGCGATATCCTGCACGTAGATATCGGCCAAATAGTAGTCGCCCCTTTCATACCGGCCGGATACGACGCTGACCGATACGTTCTCGCTGCGGTAGTTGCCCAGCCCGTCGCTCTGCGTGCCCGTGTAGCTGAAGCGGTCAAACAAGCGTTCGTCGCAAAGCCCGCTCGACACGCGTTCCCCGAAGGCGACCCAGTCTTCGATGCCGCCGCAGGCGTAGAGCAGCGCGGCGCGCGCATCCGTAGCGTCGATCTCGCCATTCATCGTGAAGTCGAGGTCGGGGCGCGTCATCTCGTCGAGCGTCGCGTCCGCGATGCCGCGCAGCATGGCCGCCGCGTCCGCCGCGGTCGTGGCCCCGTCGCCGGTCAGATC
>JAEWQH010000030.1 GCA_023399275.1 Bacillota bacterium | reverse complement strand
ACCCGTATGAGCGGCGTATCCTGCACAGCGCGCTACAGGGGTTTGCCGGCGTAACCACCTATAGCGAGGGCGAGGAACCGAACCGCCACGTTGTGATCAGCCCAATGAAGTGACAATCCAGCGCAGGGCCGCCGCAGACAACGCGGCGGCCCGCGTTTCGTTTTGGCGCGGGTTGCGCCTGAAACCGAACCAAACGGAGAACACCATGGAAGATACCATCTACGCACCGTCCTCGGCTATCGGCGGAGCGATCGCGGTGATTCGCGTGTCCGGCGCGGATGCAAAGCGGACAAGGAAGCTGCTCGATAGCGACCCGGTGAAGCGGCCGCGGGAGCTGGTGTACGCGCGCCTGCGCTGCTGCGGCGAGCTCATAGACGAGTGCATGGCGGTCTATTTCCCCGCGCCGGCAAGCTACACGGGTGAGGATATGGTGGAGCTGAGCGTGCACGGCGGCATGCAGACCGTGCAGCGCGTACTCGGCGCGCTGGCGACGCTCGAATTTCGGCCTGCGCAGCCGGGGGAGTTTACCAAGCGCGCGTTTCTCAACGGCAAGATGGATCTCTCCGCCGCGGAGGCGGTCATGGACGTGATCAACGCGGATGCCGAGCAAAGCCTGAAGTCTGCGCTGGCGCAACTGCAGGGAAGCGTGAAGCGTGAGATCGTTTCCGTGGAATCCTTGCTAACCGATGCGCTCTCCGGCATCGATGCGGCGATCGACTATCCGGAAGAGGCCGAGGCGGAGACGACGGAGGCGCTGCCGGCGTCGCTCTCGGCAGCGATTGCGCGCGCAGAGGCGCTGATCGCGCTTGCGCGCCGTGGCCGTGTGCTGCGGGACGGGCTGAAGGTCGCCATCGTAGGGCGGCCAAACGTAGGGAAATCTTCGCTGATGAATGCGCTGTTCGGCAGCGAACGGGCGATCGTAACCGCCAGCGCCGGCACTACGCGGGATGTGATCGATGAGAAGGTAAGCATGGACGGCGTACCCGTGCGGCTCATCGACACGGCGGGTATCCGCGAGGCAAATGACGAGGCGGAGCGCATCGGTGTTGATCGCGCGCGCGCTGCATTGCGCGACGCGGATGTGGTATGCCTTGTGCTGGATGCTTCCGCTCCTCTCACGGCGCAGGATGAGGCGTTGCTTACGCAGACACAGGCGGGCACGCGCATCGTCGTGCTGAACAAGAGTGACTTGCCGCAGGCCTGTGCATCCGTAGGCGACGCGATACACGTGAGCGCCAAGACCGGGGAGGGACTGCGTGCGCTGCAGGATGCGATCCTCGCGTTGGCGGCGCCCGCACGGGCGGACGGATCGATCATTACGAATGAACGCCACATCCGTGCGCTCGAGCTAGCGTTGCACGCACTGCGGGATGCGGCCGCGGCGTCAGAGCTTGACTGTGCGGCGACGGATGTAAAAAACGCTCTTCACCACCTGGGGTCTATCACGGGGGCGGACGTGGATGCCGCGGTGATCGACCGCATCTTTGAGCGATTTTGCGTGGGGAAATAAGGGCGACATATCGATGTAAGTCAAGACCACAGCCGATCGCTTTACGGGTGGCCGGCTTATTGGCAAACGCCGCTTCCGGTTAACCGGAAGCGGCGTTGATGCATCGCAATTGTGCAGATTATGCCAGCAGCTTTTCGAGCGCGGCGAGCTTGGCGCAGGTGCAGAAGACGTCCATCGCCTGCCGGACCTCTAGGAGCGGCGGGTAGGATGGCGCGATGCGCAGGTTGGTGTCCTCCGGGTCCACGCCGCCGGGATATGTTGCGCCCGCGCCCGTGAGCGCGACGCCGACTTCTTTGCAAAGCGTAACCACGCGCTTTGCCGTGCCGGGCATGAGGTTGACGCTTACAAAGTAGCCGCCCTTGGGGCGATGCCAGCGCGCGATGCCGAGCGGATCGATCTCTCTTTCCAGCGCTTCGCAGACGAGGTCGAATTTCGGCTTCATGAAGGCGGCGTGCTTCTGCATGTGGGCAAGCGTGTTTTCTGCGTCTTTGAGGAAGCGCACGTGCATCAGCTCATTGACCTTGTTGGGGCCTATGGTCTGGAAGGTCATAAGTCCCAGGATATACTTGATGTTCTCCACGCTTGCCGCCATGCAGGAGACGCCGGCGCCCGCAAAGGTCACCTTGCTCGTGGAGGCGAATTCATACACGAGATCTGGGTTGCCCGCTTCGCGGCACAGACCGATCATGTCCGGAAAGGGGAGGTCATCTCCCTCGAAGGTGTGGATGCAGTAGGCGTTGTCCCACATGAGCGCGAAGTCCGGTGCGGCGGGGCGCAGCGCGGCGATGCGCCGGCAGGTTTCGAGCAGGTAGACATACCCGTCCGGATTGCTGTGCTTCGGAACGCACCACATGCCCTTGACGGCGGGATCCTTGACAAGCTGCTCCACCAGGTCCATATCCGGCCCCGTTTCGCTCAGCGGTACGGGCACCAGCTCCATGCCGAAGGACTTGCTCACGTTGAAGTGGCGGTCGTAGCCGGGGAAGGGGCAGAGGAAGCGAATCTTCTCCTCCTTCGCCCAAGGGCGCGCGCTGTTCTTCAGGCCGTGGGTATACGCCTTGGCAATCAGGTCGTACATCAGTTGCAGGCTCGCGTTGTTGCCGACGACGACCTCCTCGGGCTTGCAAAACAGGATATCGGCAAAGAGCTTGCGGCAGGAGGGGAGCCCCGCCAGCTCGCCGTAGTTGCGCGCGTCCACACCGTCGATCACAAAGTCGCCGTTGTCGAGCGTGTGAAACAGCCCGTTTGAGAGCGCGAGCTGCGCGGTTTCGGGTTTGCCGCGGGTGAGGTTGATGTTGAGCTTGTAGCCGCGCAGCGCTTCGTAGTCCTGCTGCACGCGGGATAGCTCTGCCCGAAGCGCAGCCTTGTCCAAATCCGAATAACGCATGGTGTGTGTTCTTCCTTTCGAGCGAGTATGAAACCGCCCGAGACCGTCGGTTCGCGGCTTCGGGCGGCGAGGATGGTTTGTTTTTTATGCTACTTCAACCATTCTGCAAATGCAATTCTTTTTTTTGCATGGGATCCAGATTTTTTCAGGCTTGTCGCAAGCGCGCTAGGCCTTGCCCAGCCGTTTTTTCATGGTCTTTTCGACGGCATTGATGATGTTTTCATACCCTGTGCAGCGGCAGAGATGGCCTGAGAGCAGCTTGCGCAGCTCTGCGCGCGTGTACTCTTTGCCGGTTTCGAGGATCTCCACTGCGGTCATGATGAAGCCCGGCGTGCAGAAGCCGCATTGAACTGCCGCCTCGTCCACAAACGCCTGCTGGATGTCCGAAAGCTCTCCGCCGGGGCCGAGCAGGCTTTCGAGTGTGCGGATGTGCTTTCCCTCTGCCCAAACGGCAAGATAGATGCACGAGTTGAAGCATTCGCCGTCGATGATGACATTGCACGCGCCGCACTCGCCGACCTCGCAGCCTTTCTTGACCGAGGTGAGGCGGTAGTCGTTTCGCAGCATGTCTGTCAGCGAGGCGCGCACGTCCACATATGTCTCTACGTCCTTGCCGTTGATGTTGCACTTGACCAGTTTCTTTTCCATATCAGAAGGCGCCTCCTGCGCGCTCGACTGCGGCGCGTAGGCCGCGGCGGGCTGTTTCGCTGATGATCTGCTTGCGAAAATCCGCGCTTGCGCGCCAGCTGGTGCGCGGGTTTACGTCGTCGAGCACCGCTTTGCCGACAAGTTCCACGGCCGCTTCACCGACAGGCTGGCCGCCGAGGGCAGCCTCGGCGTTTTTCGCGCGCATGGGGACCGGGCCGGCAACGCCGTAGGAGATGCGCAGCCGCTCGATCGTCCGCTTGTCTGCGCTGAGCACGACGTTGACCGAGCAGCCGATGGTCGCGATGTCCATGGCGTTTCGCATGGCGTACTTGATGTAGAAGCCATAGCAGCTTTCATAGCTCTCTTTGGGGATGCGTATGGCGGTGAGCAGCTCGCCCGGCCGCAGATCCACCTTGCCGACGCCTTTGTAGAAGTCATGTATGCTGATCTCGCGCGTGCCCTCGGCGCCGGTGATCTCAAGCATCGCATCGTAGGCCAGTTGGGTCGATGCCGTGTCCGCGCTGGTTACGCCGTTGCAGATGTTGCCGCCGAGCGTGCCGATGTTTCTAAGCTGCGGGCCGCCTGCGGTATCTGCGGCTTCCCCGAGCACGGGCATATACCGCTTGAGCAGCGGGCTTTTCGTCGCATGGGAGAAACTCGTCATGGGGCCGATGCGCAGCGCGCCGTCGGGGTCCATGGTGACCTCGCGCAGCTCGTCGAGCTTGTAGAGGCTGATGAGCTCGACGCCGGCGAGTTTGCCTTCGCGCATCTTGATCAAAACGTCGCTGCCGCCCGCAATCAAAACTGCCGACGGGTGCTCCTGCATGAGTTCGACGGCGTGCGCAACGCTCGTTGCCTCATATAAAGCGGAAAAATCATACATGGTCGTCAGCTCCTTTCTGCATGGCAAAGCATAGGGGGATCAACGCTGGAAGCGAATCAATCATGGCAAACTCCTTCTCCTATAAGAGGCCTTCCTCTTTGAAGCGCTCAAAGAGGACGTGCGGCGTCATGGGGGTGCGGTTGATGGAGACGCCCGTTGCGTTTAGAATGGCATTTCGAATAGCGGGCGCGCCCGGGCAGGCCGGCGGCTCCCCGAGCGCCTTGGTGCCAAACGGGCTGGTCGGCTCGAAATTCTCAACGAATTCCGCCCGCAGATCGGGGTGGTCCATCGTGGTGCAGAGCTTGTAATCGAGCAGGTTGTTGTTCAGCGGCCGCCCTGTCTTGGGATCGAAGAGCAGCTGCTCACCCATGCCGTAACCGATGGCCATGCTCATGCCGCCGTGCACCTGCGCCTCGGCCAACTGCGGGTTGATCAGCCGGCCGCAGTCGTGCACGTTGATCATGCGCAGCAGTTTGACCTTACACATGGGGATGTCCACCTCCACCTCGGCAAAGCCGCACCCGAAGGAGTAGGCGTTGCTCTTGATCTGCGTGGTACCCTCGGCGCTGAACTGCTCCGCCTGATCGAGGGAGTAGAGCGCGCTGGTCGCGAGCTCCTCGATCGGCAGGAGTTCCTCCCCGCTCGCTTTTTCGATGACGACGCCGTTGACGAGATCGAGCGTGTCTGCGCTCTTCCCGGTGAGATACTCTGCGTATTTCAGCACCTTGTTTTTAAGCTGGGTCCCGATGTTGTGGATGGCGAACCCGGCGACATACGTCTGGCGCGAGGCATACGCACCCGTGCCAAACGGGGTGATGTCCGTGTCCTGCGTGGTGAGCACATGCACTTTTTCAAACGGCACGCCGACGGTATCTGCAACCATCTGCGCAAACGCGGTATCCGCGCCCTGGCCGATCTCGGTCTCTCCGATCTCAAACTGCACCGAGCCGTCCTGGTTCATCACCATGCGGCAGCTGCTGGCTTCCAGCGAGATGGGCCATACGGCCGTATTGTACCAGAAGATCGCCATGCCGACACCGCGGCGGATGAGCCCGGTCTGCTTGGCATATGCCGCGTGCAGGCGGTCGTAGTCCATGTAGGCCTTGCCTTTGGCAATGCACTGGTTCAGACTGTCGAAGTAATTGCAGTTTTTGGAGAACGCGTCCACATAGCCGACCGGCATCATATTCATTTGGCGAAGCTTGAGGGAGTCTATACCGAGCTGCTTTGCCGCATCCTCCACATTGCTTTCTATGGCAAACGAAACCTGTGGTATGCCGTAGGCGCGCATCGCACCCGCAGCGGGCAAGTTGGTGAATACGGTGTATGCGTCCACCTTCGTTGCCTTGTCATCCACATAGATCTGCTTGAACGCGCCCGCGCCCTTGGCGACGATGCCGTGGCCGTGGCTCGCATATGCGCCCTGGTTGGAGTAGGCCTCCATCTGCCGCGCGACAAAGCGCCCGTCCGGCCGGGCATAGGTGACGATGTGGTAACGAATGGCGTGGCGCACGCGGTTGCTGACAAACGTCTCCTCGCGGCTGACATCCAGCTTGACCAGCCTGCCGCCGACCTGCTGGCAGCAAAATCCGCAGAGCGGCTCGTAGAGCGCATCCTGCTTGTTTCCAAAACCGCCGCCGATGTAGGGCTTGATGAGCCGGACACTGCCCCAGGGCAGACCCAGAGCCTGCCCGCAGATGCGCCGCACGATGTGCGGAATCTGCGTGCTGGAGACGATCACGAGCTTGCCAAACTGTTCCTCGGCAAAGCAGATATGGTTTTCGATGTGGCAGTGCTGCACCACGGGCGTGTCGTACCAGCCCTCGACCTTCACCAGCCCGGGCTCTGAGATCGCCTCGGCAAAGTTGCCGACTTCATAGCCCGTGTGCGCAAGCGTGTTGTTTGGGAAGCGCTCGTGCAGCTGAGGCGCGCCGTCTTGCATGGCCTCCTGCGCGTCGAGCACAAACGGGTACTCCTCATACTCCACCTTGAGGGCGCGCAACCCCTGATCCGCCGCGACCTCATCCTCGGCGATGACGACGGCGACATCGTCACCATAGTAGCGCACGTGGCGGTTGAGCAGCAGACGGTCGGCGACGTCCTGATGATGCGGGTCGGTCGACCACGGGTGCCCCGCGGTGGGGAAGGGAAGGTTTGGCACGTCGAAACAGCTGAGCACCTTCACGACGCCGGGAATGCGCTCTGCTGCGCTTTTGTCGACGGACTGGACCATGCCGTGGGCGATGGTCGAGTGATAGATCTTTACGATCAGCGCGCTTTTGTCGGCGAGGTCATCCGTATAGCGCGCCCGGCCAGTGACCTTGTCGATTGCGTCCACGCGTTTGACGCTTTGTCCAACTACCATATTATCCTCCTGTGATTTGTGGCAAAACCGGCGGCATCGCTCCTTGCCGCCGGTGATCGGCTGCTGTTGCTTCGGTGGCCCATTTGCCGGCGAAAACGGCCGCTTCTCTGCCGGTTTTGGCGGGGAAAGCGTCTATTCATCCATGTTTATCATAACGCCGGAGAGAGGCATTGTATCGGCATTCATCAAAACGCTACGAGAATATCACAAAATAAACAACATATACTATATGATCAGTCGATTAAAACGCAGAAAAGTCACTAAACGTCAGTTTTGTCAAAAAACTCCATCGTGCGCACGTTGAAGAGCCCCATGTCCGTAAGCCGAACGTCGGGTATGACCGGCAGCGCGATGAACGAAAGGGTGATAAACGGGTCGCTCTCGGTGCGGATACCGAGCCGGTGCGCCGCGTCGAGCAGCTCGCGTTGATGCTTGAGAATGGTCTCCAGCGGCGCGTCGCTCATCAGCCCCGCGACGGAGAGCACGAGCTTTGCCAGCACTTCGCCGTTGCTGACGACCACATAGCCGCCGCCGCACTCCTCGAGCGCGTCGACCGCCAGCAGCATATCCGCGTCGTTGTCGCCAACGACCACGAGATTGTGCGAGTCGTGGCCGACCGTGGTCGCGATGGCGCCGTTGCGGATATCGAACCCGCGCAGGATGCCGAGCCCCACCCGCCCGGAGGCATGGTGCCGCTCCAGCACCGCAAGCTTGAGCAGCCCGTCGCGCGGGACGAAGAGCCCGTTTTCGGTGTAGACCTCTTCCACATCCAACGCAGTGACGAGTTCTTTGGGGATCAGGCGGAGGATGTTTGCCCGGCCGGAGACCGGCATGCGGAAGATATCCGGCTTGCGCGGGGCGAGGTGGACGCTGTTGTAGATCTTCGGATCGGGTTTGATATGCGTATCGACACTGGGCTCAAACACCTTGCCGTCGGTGATGACAAACTGCGGGTTGAAGTCCGTGAGGTTGTCAAACAGCACGAGGTCTGCGCGGTATCCCGGCGCGACCGCGCCGTAGTGACGGATGCCATAGGTGTCCGCGGTGTTGATGGTCGCCATCTGGATGGCCTGGATCGGCGGGATGCCGTTTGCCACCGCGCGGCGCACGATATAGTTGATATGCCCCTCCTCGCGGATGTCGGAGAGGTGCTTGTCGTCCGTGCAGAAAGACATCCTGCGCGTGGGCAGGCCGTTTTCCGCGATCTTTTTCATGATCTCCTCTACGCCGCGGTTGGCGGAGCCGAGGCGCAGATGGATGCGCAGGCCCTTGCGGAGCTTTTCAAGCACTTCTTCATAGGTGATGCACTCGTGGTCGGTGTACGGCCCGGCTACGCAGTAGGCGTTGAGCGCGTCGCCGCTGAGCGTGGGCGCGTGGCCGTCGATGGGGTGGTGGCGGAAGAGGTGCAGCTTGTCGAGCATCTCGCCCTCGCCCTCTACGGTTGCCACATAGTCCATCACCTCGCCGAGCCCGAGCACGCGCGGGTGGCTGATGAAGGGCTCGAGGTCGCGCGCCGTCAGTTTGGCGCCGCTGGTTTCAAAAGCGGTGCAGGGAACGCAGGAAGGAACCATAACAAAAACGGAAAGGGGAAGCCATTCCGTTTGGTCGAGCATGTATTGGATTCCGTCCGACCCGCAAACGTTTGCGATCTCGTGCGGATCGGCGATGATGGAGGTGGTGCCTTTTTCGAGGATGACGTTGGCAAAGCGCGAAGGATGCGCCATCGAGGACTCGATGTGCACATGCCCATCGATCAGGCCGGGGCAGAGATAGCCGCCCTTTGCGTCGATCTCCACGCGGCCCGTATACGAGCCAACG
>JAEWQH010000102.1 GCA_023399275.1 Bacillota bacterium | reverse complement strand
CTGACCGTGTTGAAGCGGTAGCTTGCGCTGCCGTCGCCATCGGTCACGCGATCATCGCCGAGCGTGCCGGCAAAGGCGCAGCTGAGCGATCCGCTGACCGTGTCCAGCCGGGCGGTAAAGCCCGCGTTCTCCGGCAGGGAGATCGTGATGCTGCCGCTCACGCCGTCCACTTCGATCTTTTGCGGCACGTTTGCAAACGCGAGCTTGATGCTGCCGGAGACGGTCTCCGCGTCTGCTTTGACGAACTCGCCCGCGGCGCGGATGCTGCCGCTGACGGTGTCCATCTCCAGTTCCCTGGCCGTGCTGTTTTCGCAGACGATGGCCCCGCTGGTTGAGGAGAGCTCCAGTTCGTCGACCGCTACGTCCGCGCAGAGGATCCCGCCGGAAACGGTGGAGAGATCCGTTTTCAAGGCATACGCGCCGGAGAGGTCGATGCTCGCGGACACGGTCTCGATCTCCATCTCCGCCAGCTGCCCGATCAGCGACGCCGGCAGCTCCAGCGTCAGCGTCTTTGCGGGCATGTTTGAGTCCACATTGAACCAGTTGAAGATGTTGTCCAGCTCGTCGTAAAAGCGAATCTGGAGCACGCCGCCGTCCGTGACCGTATAGCGCATGCGCTGCCGTTCGGTGAGGCTGCGGCTGGATGCTTCGGAGAAGACGATCTCGCTGCCGCTGCCTATGCGCACATCCACGCTGCCGGCCACCCACTCGATCTTGATCTTGCGGATGCCCGCCGCCGACACGCGCGCCACGTCGGACACAACGGTTTCGCCGGCGTCGTCGCCGATTCCGCCCGAGGTGTAGGTGGAGCGCTCAAATACGCGCTCGACCCAACCGTCTCTCACGCCAAAGCGGGAAAGGATGTTGTTGCCGGTGAGCAACACGACCAGGATTGCGGTGAGCAGCACCGCGATAACCAGGCCGACGATAATTCGAATGATACCTGCTGTTCGCATCGTGATTTACCTCCGTCACTGTTTGAGCATGAACAGGCCCTTGATCATCGAGGAGATCGCAGCCGCGATCAGGAAGATGATCCAGGTGATATGCCACGCTCCGGTCATGAAGCTTACAACGATGTAGACGCAAACGGCGATGAGCCAGAATGAGCCGACGATGGCGTCCACCGCCTTGTTTCGCTGTTTGTTGTTCTGCTTCCACTCCTTGAATTCCTCGACCATGGTGTCGTCCGCCTTGACATAGCGCTCGCGCGTGACGCCGTTGTAGATCAGAAGCGCCGTCGCGGCCGCGATAAAGAGGAAGAGCACCATCACGCCGATCTCGTCCTGCAGCAGAATCACCGGTACCGGGCAGAGGATGTACAGCGCGATCGCAAGGGCGGTCAGCAGCGCAGAGCGTTTTTTGCCTGCCTCGTTTGCCGCCGGTTTTTCACCGGAGAGGCCGGAGATCAGACTGTCCACATCGCCGATGCTTGCGATGGCGACGTTGAAGGCGGACTCCTCGCTCTTTCCCTCGGCGATCAGGTCGTTGTACTTATCCGTGAGGTTCTGATACAGCTCCTCTTTGAGCTCCACTGCGCGCATCGTCGAGGGCGCGGAGGCAAAAAGGTCGTCGATATAGCGTCTTAGTTTCTCGTTCATTTGGATACCCCTTTTTCTCCTTCAGCCAATAGCTTGTCAATCACTGCTTCCGCGGTCTCCCAATCCCTCTTTCGCAGTCGATACGATTCTCTCCCGAGGTCGGTGATGGAGTAGTATCTGCGCCGCGCGCCCGTCGTCTCGTCCCCCCAGTACGAGACGATGCAGCCCGCGTCTTCGAGCCTTCGAAACGCTGTATACAGCGTCGCTTCCTTCAGCTCAAACCTTCCCCCCGTCAGGTTCTGAATCGCCTTGTTGACCATGTAACCATAGCCATCGCCTTTCATCAACTGCGCCAGGATGATCGTTTCCGTGTTCCCACGGATGAGTTCCGATGCAACGGACATGGCGCACCTCCTTTCCGTTTGCAAGTATATCTTAATTCGATATACCTCATCTGTCAAGGTATATCTTGAAAAAACTATATCTGTTTAATGAGGTATCTCGCATATAGAATGATATATATCCCGGCCGCACGTCCGCCCGTCGGGAGTGGATGTTTTGCGCCGAATGGATCGATGCATTTCGAACCGTTGTTTTCTGCGAATTCGCTCTTGCGAAATGGCGCGCGGTCTGTAATAATATAAGGGACATTTCTCTGTATTCCGGCGCGCGGGGCTTACTCCACTTCTTATTCACCGCGACGCTAAATAAAAGGAGGGATACCCAATCCGCATGGCTTGCGGTGCGGCAGTGTGGAGACCTGCCGTAATGCGACCGCTCATTTTCGGGCGGCTGCGAGTCGGGCGACGAGCGGATGCTGCGCCTGATGAAGCCAAGAAACTATGGCAAACGTAACACTCAAGAACATCAAGAAGGTCTACGACAAAAACGTGGTCGCGGTTCAGGAGTTTTCTCTTGAAATCGCGGACAAAGAGTTCATCGTACTCGTCGGACCATCCGGCTGCGGCAAGTCGACGACGCTGCGCATGATCGCCGGACTGGAGGAGATCACCGAGGGTGAGCTCTACATCGGCGACCGGCTCGTCAACGACGTGGCGCCGAAGGATCGCGACATCGCGATGGTCTTCCAGAACTACGCGCTCTACCCGCACATGACCGTGTACGAAAACATGGCGTTCGGGCTCAAGCTGCGCAAGGTTCCCAAAGCGGAGATCGACCAGAAGGTCAAGGACGCGGCGGAGATCCTCGGCATCACGGAGTACCTCCAGAGAAAGCCCAAGGCGCTCTCCGGCGGCCAGCGCCAGCGCGTCGCCATCGGCCGCGCCATCGTGCGCCACCCGCAGGTGTTCCTCATGGACGAACCGCTGAGCAACCTCGACGCCAAGCTGCGTAACCAGATGCGCGCCGAGTTGATCAAGCTGCGCCAGAATGTCAACACCACGTTTGTGTACGTTACGCATGATCAGACCGAAGCCATGACGCTGGGCGACCGCATCGTCATTATGAAAGACGGGTACATCCAGCAGATCGGTACGCCGCAGGAGGTCTTCGACCATCCGTCGAATCTCTTCGTGGCGGGCTTTATCGGCACGCCGCAGATGAACTTCTTCGATGCGGACCTCGTCTCCGAGGGCGGCAAGTTTGCCGTTCGCCTGAGCGACGCGGTTATCGACCTGCCGGAAGAAACGCAGCGTGCGCTCAAGGATAAGGGCATCGAGCCGGGCAAGATCACTCTCGGCGTCCGCCCCGAGCACATCACGCTCACGTCCGCCAAGGCCAAGCACGCGGTCGAGGCGAAGGTGGATGTCTCCGAGATGATGGGCAGCGAGCTGTATGTCCACGTGACCGCAGTCGGCAAGGAATGCGTCTTCCGCATTGCAACGGTCGATCTGCCCGCCGAGAACCGCTATGGGTTTAAGTTTGGCGATCAGCTGACCTTCACCTTCGACGGAGCGCTTGCGCATCTGTTTGATCCGGAGACCGGCCTAAACCTTCTGTAACATAGGCTCTACACAAGCGCCCCCGCGTACGCGGGGGCGCTTTCATCTGCCTTAAAACCGGTTTTTCGACAGGATAACCGCTCGTTGACCGCCGTCCCCCGTATTTCCGGGCGGGAAACGACGCATTCGAAACCATGGCAGAGGAAACATGGCCTCAGCTTTTTTTATGAAGCGAAAACGATCGTTACCGCAATTTCGTCTGCGACGGCGCGCACGATCGGCTCGAAGAGCTTCTGCACCTGCTCAAGCGCCCGGATGTCCGCCTTGGCAAGCATCTCCGCGCTGCCGAGCTGCTCCGTCATTGCGCCCTGTATCGTCTGCTCCAACAGGTTGAGCTGCTCGTTGGTGAGCTTGATCTCGCCGAATGCAAAGAGCGCCTTCTGCGTCTCTTCAAACTCCGTTCGCTCGACATCCACGGTGACATAGGCCAGCGCGGCGTGGGGGATGGCTATCGTCACCAGACTCAATTGTTCATCCAGCGCGATATCTTCCGCGCGCAACCGGGAGAGATCGACGGTGAACACCCCCGTGCCAAAAGAGCGGATGAGCTGCGACTTTTCGAACAGAGCGAGGTTCGCCAGTGCCTGGGACACGCGAGTGGTGACGGTCACATCCTGCTCCAGCACGACAAAGTCGCTCTTTGTGCGCGATTCGCCGAGGATGGCATTCGAAAAATCGATCTTGCTGTAACCCATGGTCTCGTCCGGCAGCAACCCGGAGAGCGAGTCGGGCACGCCGATGCTGATATCGGGCGAAAACAGGGACTTGATCTTCGGCAGAAAAACAAGGGCAGCGATCAAAATGGCGGCCAACACCACGCCGCGGATGATCCAGCGGATGTGCCGCAGGCCGAAGCGGCGGCGCGGTTTGCACGCGCCTACGTCCTCTTGCGGACGGCGGCTCTTGCGCGCGGCCTCGTCGCGAACGGCGGCGGAGCGCGCGTCGTCGCGCAGCAGCTCCGCGCTCGGGCGGGTCGGCTCGGACATGGTGAATCCCCCTCTCGTGCGCCGAAAGACGCATCTATAGTATCAGTATAAAAACGATTCCGATGCGTGTCAACGCACCGGAAGAATCTCAACAGAACGTTTGCGCGCATGACACGATTGCATCCTGCCGCGCGAATCGGTGCTCCCGTGCGGGGGACATGGAAGAGCGGCACTTGAAAAAATATGCATTTTTCGCGCATGATTCGTCCAAAACCGGTTCATTTTTACCTTGACGCGGTTTTTTCGCGTTGATATAATAATCGACAAGGATTGTATACAGGCATGCAAGCATGCGCGAGGAGGGGCCGATGAGCAAGATCGTATTTGACGACCATACGAACTTACTGCGTGAGAACTATTACGAGTACGATGTGCAGGATGTGCCGGAAGCGAATCTGTTTCCGGAGATCTTTCACTTCGACGAGGTTCCGAAGGTTGCGTTTAACCAGCGCCTTGTGCCGATGCGCATGCCCAAGGAAATCTGGATCACCGACACGACGTTTCGCGACGGGCAGCAGTCCCGCGCGCCGTTTACGCCGGAGCAGATTCTGCGCCTGTTTGATCTGATGCACGAACTCGGCGGCCCGAACGGACTGATCCGCCAGAGCGAATTCTTCGTCTACAGCCAGCAGGACCGCCAGGCGCTGGAGCTTTGCCGCGATCGGGGTTATCGTTTTCCGGAGATTACGACCTGGATCCGTGCGACCGAGAGCGATTTCAACCTCGTCAAAGAGCTCGGCGTGCGCGAGACCGGCATACTCGTCTCCTGCTCGGATTACCACATCTTCCACAAGATGAACCTCACGCGCAAGCAGGCGATGGACAAATACCTCGGCGTAGTCAAGATGGCGCTCGATCGCGGCATCGTGCCGCGCTGCCACTTTGAGGATATCACCCGTGCGGACTTCTACGGCTTTGTCGTTCCGTTTGCGCATGCGCTGGCGGGGCTTTCCGAGGAGGCTGGCATCCCGATCAAGATTCGCTGCTGCGATACGCTCGGCCTCGGCGTTTCCTACCCCGGCGCGAGCTTGCCGCGCAGCGTGCCGGGCATCATCTACGGCCTGCGGCACTATGGCAACGTGCCCAGCTCGCTCATCGAGTGGCACGGGCACAACGACTTTTATAAGGCCGTTTCCAATGCGGCCGCGGCCTGGCTCTACGGCGCTTCTGCGGCGAACTGCTCGCTGCTTGGCATAGGTGAGCGCACGGGCAACTGCCCGCTTGAGGGCATGGTGATGGAATACTGCTCTCTGCGCGGCACGACGGATGGCATGAATCTCTCCGTCATCACGCAGATCGCGGAGTACTTCGAGAAGGAGATCGGCTATGAGATCCCGCCGATGACGCCGTTTGTCGGCAAAAACTTCAACAGCACCCGCGCGGGCATCCACGCGGATGGGCTGCTCAAGGACGAGCGAATCTACAGCATCTTCAACACCGGCAAGGTACTCAACCGCCCGGCGGAAGTCATGGTGGATGCGCACAGCGGCGCGGCGGGCATCGCTTACTGGCTCAACACGCATATGGGCATTGAGCTCGACAAGAGGAGCCCTGTGGTTGGCGCCATCAAGGAGCGCATCGACACGCTCTATGAAGCCTGCCGCACGACCGTGATGAGCAACGACGAGCTGGAAGCCATCGCGGCGGAAGCGCTCGCCGAAAGCGCGGAGTAATCTGGAATCGCACAGATGAAAAAGAGCGGATCGCAACATGCGATCCGCTCAATGCATATCCCGCGGGTTACGCGGCTTTGATCTTCGTCCAGGCGTCGGAGAAGACCTTGACAAAGTCGCCGAGGTCTTGGAAGATCTGGCAGCGGTCAAGCACATCCTGCGGGGGATTGTAGGTCGGGTCCTCCGCATAGGACGGATCCATCAGCGCAAGACCGGCTGCGTTCGGCGTGGAAAAGCCGATGTAGTCGGAGTTTTGCGCGGCGACCTCCGCGTCGCAGAGGAAGTTGATGAACGCCTCCGCCTCGGCGGTGTGCTGCGAGGTCTTGGGGATGATGATGTTGTCGAACCAGACGTTGCTACCCTCGTTTGGTACGACGTAGGCGAGGTCGGGATTCTCCGAGATGCAGTAGACCGCGTCGCCGGAGTAGACGACGCCCATGGCTGCGCTGCCGTTGATGAGCTCCATCTTGATGTCGTCCGTCAGGTATGCGCGCACAAGCGGCTTTTGCGCAATCAGCGCCTCCTGCGCGGCGAGGATATCCGCTTCGTTGCGGGTATTGATATCGTAGCCAAGCTTTTTGAGCGTGATGCCGATGGTGTCGCGCATGCTGTCATACATGAGGATCTGGCCGGCGTACTTCTCATCCCAGAGGATATTCCAGCTGTCGACGGGGTCGGTTACCATGGTGGTATTGTAGAGGATGCCGACCGTGCCCCACATATACGGCACGCTGTAGGTGTTGCCGGGATCGAAGGAGAGATCCAGAAACCGCGGGTCGATGTTGCTCAGGTTTGGGATGTTGTCCTTGTCGATGGTGTAGAGCAGGTCGTCGGCAATCAGCTTTTCGATGATGTAGTCCGAGGGAAAGCAGACGTCGTAGATGTTGTCCGCCGAGGCAAGCTTGACAAGCATCTCCTCGTTGCTGGTCATGGTCGTGTATTTAACCGAAATGCCGGTTTCTTCTTCAAACCGGGTCAGCAGCTCGGGGTCGATGTAATCGCCCCAGTTGAGCACGTTCAGCGTCACCTTGCCTCCGCCTGAGCAGGCGAAAAGCGAGAGCGACAGCGCGAGGGCAAGCGCGAGGCAGACGACTTTTTTCAGTGTTTTCATGGATTGTTTCCTCCTGTGGTTGTGGTAACGTGGTATCTATCTTCCGGCGCGCACCGCAGAGCGGCGTGGCGCTTGCGGACGCTATCGTTTCATGCCGACTTTTTTACTCTGCAGCTCGGCATTGCGCTCTTCGCGGATGCCCTTGAGGTTGACGATGAGCAGCAGCGTCACCACCGGCACGAAGATGATCGTCGAGAGCGCGGGGTTCACGCCGCGGCGTGCCGAGGCGTAGATGTACATCGAGAGGTTGTCCACGCCGTTTCCGGCAAAGAAGCTGATCACGAAATCGTCCAGCGAGAGCGTAAACGCCATGATGAGGCCGGAGACGATACCGGGCATGATATCCGGGATGACCACCTTCTGAATCGCCTGCAGCGGCGTGCAGCCGAGGTCGAGCGCCGCCTCGTAGAGCATATCCGAGCTCTGCCGCAGCTTCGGCAGCACGGAGAAGATCACATACGGCAGGTTGAAGGTGATATGCGCGATCAGCAGCCGCGTGTACCCGTCCCGCAGGCCGACGAAGAGAAAGAGCAGCATCAGCGAGATGCCGGTCACGAGGTCGGGGTTGACCATCGGCAGCTGGGAGATGTTCTCGAGCAGCATGCGGTCGCGCCGTTTCATGGCGTGCAGGCCGATGGCGGCGAGCGTGCCAAGCACGGTGGCTACGATGGACGAGATCGCGGCGACGGAGAGCGTTACCACCAGCGCGTCGGTGATCTCGGGCGTGCGAAAGAGCTGCGCGTACCAGTCGAAGGTAAAACCCGTCCAGTTGCCGAGCGTCTTGCTCCGGTTGAAGGAGTAGACAATCAGAATCAGGATCGGCGCGTAGAGAAACACGAGCATCAGCCCGAGGTATGTGCCGGAAAAGAACTTCTTCAGGCGGTTTACCATAGCCTGCCGCCTCCTTCGTCGCTGGTTTTGCGCTCGGCTTTCTTCATAAACGTCATGGAGACGAGAACGAAGGCCAGCAGGATGATGGACAGCGCGCTGCCCGTGTTCCACGACTGCTCCGTGATAAACTTCATATAGATAAGGTCGCCGTAGAGCATCGTCTTGCCGCCGCCGAGCAGCTGCGAGATGGCGAACGTCGTCGTGCTCGGGATGAACACCATCGTAACGCCCGATATAATGCCCGGCATGGAGAGCGGCAACACCACCTTGAGAAACGTCTTTGCCGGATTTGCGCCGAGATCCGCCGCAGCTTCGATATAGCTCTTATCGAGCTTGATCAGCGTGGTGTAGATCGGCAGGATCATAAACGGCAGAAAGTTGTAGACCATGCCCAGCAGCACCGCGCCCTCGGTATACAGGATGTTTGTAAACGCGCTGAGCAGCACCTTCCAGGCGTATGTGCGCAGCAGAAAGTTCATCCACATCGGCACGATAAAGAAGACCGAAAGCAGCGCGGCGGTGGCTTTCTTCATCTGCGAGAGCAGGTACGCGACCGGGTAGCCGAGCAATAGGCACAAAATCGTGGTATACAGCGCAAAGCGCACGGAGTCGGCCAGCACGCGCAGGTTATCCCAGCTCGCCGCCTGCACGATGTTTTCCACCGTGACGGAGCCGTCGCTCGTGAAGGCATAGTAGAGGATAAGCAGCATCGGGGCGACGATGAAGAGCGCCATCCAAACGACATACGGATAGGCAAACACGCTCCTGCGGATGCGCATTCCCTTTGCAGATGCCTGCTTTTGCGCCTTAGTTTGCTTCATTTGCGCTCACCGCGATCTTGTCCGCTGGCACCGAGATGCCGATCTCTTCGCCGGATTCCATATACTCCGGCGAGTAGGCGATCCAGTCCTCCTCGCCGCAGACGATGGTCACTTCATAATGTGTGCCGAGGAACATGCACGCGCGCACCACGCCGGTGAGCTCGCTCTGCTCCGGAGGAACAAGGCGCACGTCTGCCGGGGCGATCGCCACCAGCACGTCGTCCTTGGACTCAAATCCGTCAAGTCCCGTGCAGGCAAAGCGCGTGCCGAGGAACTCCACCTCGCCGTCGTCGGGGTAAGCCACCGCGTCGAAGAGGTTGGTCTGCTGCGTCTTTTTCATGATGTGGATCGCATCCGGCGGGATCGATATGCCGACCACCTGCCCGCGCTCGACGTAGTCCGTGGTCTGGATGACCCACTCGTAGCCGCCGCAGTCTACATCCACCTCGTAGTGCACGCCCATAAATACGACGGAGACGGCCGTTCCGGCTACGCGCGCACCTTCGGCGGGGACGATGTCGATATCCTCCGGGCGCACGACAACATCCACCTCGGTATTCTTGCCGAAGCCCTTATCCACACAGTCGTAGACCACGCCGTTCATGCGCACCTTGAAGTCCTGCAGCATGATGCCGGGGATGATGTTGCTCTCGCCGATGAAATCCGCAACAAAGGGGTTCTTCGGCTCGTTGTAGATATCCGTCGGGGTGCCGATCTGCTGGATCACCCCGTCCTTGAGCACCACGATGGTATCGCTCATGGTGAGCGCTTCCTCCTGATCGTGGGTGACGTAGATAAACGTGATGCCGAGGCGCTGCTGCATGTTTTTGAGCTCCACCTGCATCTCTTTGCGCAGCTTGAGGTCCAGTGCGCCGAGCGGCTCGTCGAGCAGCAGAACCTGCGGCTCGTTGATCAACGCGCGGGCGATGGCGACGCGCTGCTGCTGCCCGCCGGAGAGCTGCTCGACATAGCGGCCGCCGTAACCCTTGAGGTTGACCAGCTCCAGCATGGCCTCGACCTTTTCTTTGATGACAGCTTTGTCCACGTTGCGCAGCTTGAGCCCGAAGGCGATGTTGTCCGCGACGTTCAGGTGCGGAAACAGCGCGTACTTTTGAAACACCGTGTTGACTTTGCGCAGGTACGGCGGCGTATTTGCGATGTCTACGCCGTCCATCTCGATGCGCCCTTCGTCCGGCATGATGAAACCCGCGATGAGGCGGAGCATGGTCGTTTTGCCGCAGCCGGAGGGGCCGAGCAGGGTCAAAAACTCGCCGTCCTTGATATAGAGGTCCACGTGCGAAAGCGCAACGTCCCCGCCATATGCCTTGGATACGTCGATGAGCTCGATGAGATGCTTGTCCTTCATATAAATACCTGCTCCTTAAAAACTCGGCGGGGTGCTGACCCAGAGCACGCGCGCCTCGGTCTTGCCGTGGTTGATCAGATAGTGCACACGCGTAGGCCGAAAATAGAAGCTGCCGCCCTTCTTGATGCGATAGCGCTTGGTGCCGACCACGAGCGTGACGCTTCCGCTGAGCACATAGCCGAACTCCTCGCCCTCGTGCGGATCGTCCTCCACGCCGCTGACTCCACCGGGGATCGTGACGAGGATGGGCTCGAGCGCGTTTTTCTGCGCGTTGGTTACGAGCCACTGGATCGTATAACCGTCCGGCTCCTGCTTGACAAACATGTCGTCCGTGTTGTAGACGACGGGTTCATCCTGCGTTTCGCGAAAAAAACCCGCCACGTCGGTGCCGAGCGCGGCGAGGATATCCATCAGCGTGGCGATTGAGGGGGAGGTCAGATCCCGCTCGAGCTGGGAGATGAATCCCTTGGTCAGCTCCGTGCGGGCGGCGAGCTCCTCCTGCGTCAAACCACGCTGCAGCCGCAGCTGCTTGATCTTGACGCCGATCTCCATCTGTGTCTACCACCCCTAAACTTAGAGTTTACAGTCACTAAACGGAATTAAACCAAATCGCACATCAAATGTCAATGCATTTCTGTGATTTTTTCACACGTGATTTTGCGCGGCGGCGCGGGAGGCGGCGCTCTTGCGCGCGCGCTTTTTGCGTGATACACTCGAAATGAAAAGAGGAATCGGGGAGGCAAGGCGAGCAGAACGAGCGGAAAGGGGCGAGCGCGATGAAAACGGGGATCACCGTCTGTTTTCCCGGCACGGGATTCACCTGCAAGGAGGCGCTGTTTGAGCGCCTGGCGGCGGACTACAAGGCCCGCGGGTACGACATCGTTTCCTTCGATTTTTCCCATATCCCGTTTCGGGAGATCGAGTCGCTTGCGGAAGCGGTCTTGGTCACGCAGCGCGCGGTGAAGCGCCAGCTCGCCGGCGTGACGTTTTCCGACTACGGCGATACGGTGTTTCTCTCCAAGAGTCTCGGTACGATTCTGGCCGCGCAGGCGGAGCGGGAGTACGGCGTGCGCGCGCGGCAGCTGTTTATGACGCCGCTGAACAAGACGCTCTCGCTGATTTGCCCGGGGTCCCGCGTGATCGCTCTGGTGCTCGGCACGCAGGACCGGTTTTTGACCGGCAGGGCACTAACGGCTTATTGTGAGACGCACGGCTATCGCTGCTGCCTGATCGAGGGCGTCGGCCACAGCCTCAAGGATGATGCGGACGAGCAGCGCACGCGGCGCATCATCGAAGAAATAGCCGCGCTTTGCGAGGGATGATTCGATCCGCCGCGCAATCTGCGTAAAAATAGGATGGGAAACAGCAAAGATATGGAACAGCGGTTTGGTGCATGCATCATCAGCGACGAGCGGCGGCTTCTGCAGCCGGAGCGCATCCTGCAGATGCTCCGAAAGACCTATTGGGCAAGCGAGCGCAGCCCCGAGACCATGGCGCTCGCCCTGGAGAACTCGCTTTGCTTCGGCGTTTACCGCGCGGGGGAGCAGATCGGCTTCGCGCGCTGCGTGACGGACGGCGCGACCATGTTCTGGCTGGCGGATGTGGTGGTGGACGAGCGCTTTCGCAGGCAGGGCATCGGAAAGGCGCTGATCGCCGCAGTGCTCTCGCATGAGCGGCTGCAGGGCCTGAGCGGAACGCTCGCCACGCGGGACGCACATGGGCTCTATGCGCGCTATGGATACGCGCCGGCGGAACCGGGATATTATATGAGAAGGCCGGCGCGGACAGGGGCGGATGCAGTGCAGGCCGGGCGGGAGGAGCAGCCGCGTGCAAGCGCAAAGGCGGATGCTATTGATAGGTAACGAGCGGCAGCCGGCCGGGGAAGAGAACGATCCTTCCGGCACGGCAGCGATTGGTGCGCCGCGCCCCGTCGAACAGGCGGGTGTTTTTTTAAGCGCAGCGTTCGGCTGAGGCGAGCCGTACCGACCGATATTTGTGAAAAATACAAACAAAACATGACAAACGGGAAAAGATTATCCAAATCGCATCGACGCGCGGTTTTGGGTGTGTTATACTTGCGGCGTTACTTGAAGGAGGGATATCCATGAAGAAAATCGTAGCGGCGGTGCTCGCCCTTGCAGTGGGGTTCACGCTGTTCACGCCGGCGGCGCTGGCCGACGATGGCGGCGAAGAGCGCGTCACCATGGGTGCGGACCTGACCGAGCGCCAACGCGAAGCGGTCTATGCGGACTTTGGCATTGAGGAAGGTTCTGTTACAGAGCTGTCCGTCACCAATGCCGAGGAGCGCAGCTATCTGGAGGGACTCGTGCCGGACGGCAAGATCGGCAGCGTGGCACTCTCCTGCATCTACATCAAGACTTTGCCGGAAGGCTCCGGCATGAGCGTAGAGATCCACAACATCAACTATTGCACCGAAGATATGTACATCAACGCGCTGACGACCGCGGGCATCGCGGATGCGCAGGTCATCGTGAGCGCGCCGTTCCCGGTCTCCGGCACGGGTGCGCTGACGGGCGCGTATAAGGCGTATGAGGATATCACCGGGAATTCGCTCTCAAGCCTCGCCAAGGCTGCGGGCGCGGAGGAGCTGGTCGTCACCGGCGAGCTGGCGGAGTATATCGGCAGCGACGATGCCACGCAGATGATCAACGAGCTCAAGAGCATGCTCGACAAAACGCAGGATATGACGGACGACGAAGTGCGCGCCGAGATCAAGAATCTTGCGCAGATGTACAATGTCTCCCTGACCAGCGCGCAGATCGAGCAGGTGCTTTCGCTTGTTCGCAAGCTTGAGGGGCTGGACGCGGACCAGTTGCAGGAGCAGCTGGTCGGCATCGCCAAGGCCGCGCAGACTGCCAACAAGGTCGGCGAGGTAACGAGCAAGGTGATTGAGGACGTCAAGGGCTTCTTCGGCGCCGTCGGCAGCTTCTTCTCCGGCGTGTTTGGCAGCAAGACGGAGTGAGCAATCCCCGCGCGCCTCACAGCGCGAACGACGAAAGGATATCGCGCTTGCGGTATCCTTTTCCTCTCTCGGGAGGGCGGGGGCGCGCCGTCGGCGGCTCCCCCCCCGGTGGTTCGATTGGGACGAAATATCACTATATTTTGTGGCAAAAGGGTGAACTGTTTACAATATAACAACAAAATCACGCTGCGCGGGTGCTATAATGGTCTGGGTTTCAAATGCTCCGGGGGCGTCTACCGCCCCTTTCGGTGGAGGAGGATACACAGACATGGACAACGATCGATACAGCACCAATCCGGGCAGCGAGCGGCGCGGCGTGAGCCGGCAGAGCAGCGGCTCGGACGGCGCGGCTTACAGTCAGGGGCGCGGCAGCTCCTCCTCCGGGCGGACACATAACGGCAGCGCGGCAGACGGCCGCGACGCAAACTACGCCAGCCGGTACGGCTACGAGCGCACCGTATCCGCGCAGGATCGCGCGGGCGGTTCGGATGGGCAGGGCTATAGATCATCCGCGCCTTCTACGACGCGCAGCCGCTCCGGATCGAGCCGGGCGGCATCTTACTCCGGATCCGGTGCCGGCAGGGGGACTTCCTCGGGCGGCTCCTCGGGCGGCTCCTCCGGCGGATCGAAAAAACGCAGGAAAAAAAAGAAGCGTTATCGCCTCCGCATCCAGCCGCGGACCTTCTTCATCCTTTCGATTCTGGTCGTGGCAGTTGCGATGGTCATCGTGGGCATAAAAGCGTTCGGCGGCAAACCCGAATCGGAATCCGTCGAACAGAACCAGAATCCCGGCCTGTTTGCGGAACTGTTTAAGACGCCGACGCCGTCTCCGACGCCAACGCCTTCCCCCACGCCGACGCCGACGCCTACGCCGCCCTACGACATACCGCACGCGGTAGACGGCACGCAGCCGAGCGACTATGGCATGACGACGGCGCTGGAGGTAAACGGCACGCGTGTCGATTCCTACGAGCGGCTTGAGAAGATCGAGTTTTTACCGGATGTGCCGTATACCACTGCAACGGGCATCATCACCTTCCGCGGCAACAACTACCGCGACAGCGCGGCGTACGGCGCGGCGAACGTCAGCACCGGCAAGCTTTCGAAGCTTTGGTCGATCGATATCGGCGAGCTTCAGCGTGGCATCGGCTATGAGGAAGGGCGCACCTGGACGGGCAGCGGCTGGGTCGGCCAGCCACTGATCGTGCAGTGGCCGGACAACATCAAGCAACTGATGAACATGTACGACTGGGCAAAGCAAAAGTCCGGGCTGGTCGAGGTCATCCTCGCCACCATGGACGGAAACGTCTACTTCCTGGATCTTGAAACGGGGGAGCAGACGCGGGATAAGCTCTACATCGGCATGCCGTTCAAGGGTGCGGGCGCGCTTGATCCGCGCGGCTACCCGATCCTATACCTCGGCTCGGGCGATATGTATGCGGACGATGCGCAAAAGACCCGCGCGATGGCGTACTCGTTGATCGACTTTACGCGGCTCTACGAGTTCGGCAAGCAGAACGATGAGTTCTCCCTGCGCGACTGGCATGCGTACGATAGCTCTCCGCTCGTGGACGCCGAAACGGATACGTTGATCTACCCCGGCGAAAACGGCATACTCTACACCATCAAGCTCAACACCACGTTTGACGAGACGACGGGGGCGCTCACGATGAACCCCAGCGAGGTGGTCAAGATGCGCTATGTGGCGGCGCGTTCCACCTACCCGGAGAGCGGATCAAACCTCTACTGGCTGGGCTATGAAACGAGCATCGCTGTGCTCGGCGAATACGGCTATCTCGGCACGAATGACGGGTTTTTGCAGTGCATCAACCTCAATACGATGTCCCTCGTCTGGGCGCAGGACATCCAGGACGACACGAATGGTTCGCCCGTTCTGGAGACCGACTTTGACAACCGGACGGCCTACATCTACATTGGCACCTCGCTGCACTTTACGGCGGATTCGGATAAGCTGGGCAACGTTTCGTTCTATAAGATCAATGCGATCACGGGCGAAATCATATGGCAGCATACCGAAAATGTGAGCACGAAGAGCGGCGTCTCCGGCGGCATTCAAGCGACGGCGCTCCTCGGGGAAAAGAGCATCTCCGACCTTGTGATCATCCCCTTTGCCCGAACGCCGAGCGAAAACAGCGGCGTGCTGGTGGCGCTGAGCAAGGCAAGCGGGCAGGTCGTTTGGAAATTCGACATGGAGAAGTATACGTGGAGTTCGCCTGTTGCGGTCTACGACGCAAGCGGCAATGCGTATATCGTTGTTTGCGAAGGCAGCGACACGGGAGGTAAGGTATTCCTGCTGGATGGAAAAACCGGAATGCTGCTGAGCACTTTTGACGCGGAGAAGAACATCGAAGCGAGCCCTGCGGTCTACGGAAATACGATCGTCTTCGGCACGCGCGGCATGAAGATCTGGGGCGTCAAGATCAGCTAGGCGATCCCGGACCGATTGAACAAAGGAGCGGAAACCATGGCAAGGAGAAGGAAAAAACGGATTCGCATGCAGCCGCGATTCTTTCTGATCATGCTTGTGGCGCTGGGCGCGGTCATCATCGTGCTGCTGCTTGTGAAAAAAGTGCAAAACGACAAACAGGAGGTGCTCGAGGCGACGCCGGTACCGACCGCCACGCTCGCGCCGACTGCAACGCCCAAGCCCGCTCTGCCGAGTGACGTCACCGTCACGCGCGTGGACAGCGCGAACCCTTCGCAGTTTGGCTTTTCCTCCGCCATCAAGGCGGGCGGGAAGGATGTGTCGAGCTATAGCCGCAGCGACCTGGTCAGCTTCGGGCGGGATTCGGAATACAGCACGCTGCCCGGCGTGACGACGTTTGGCGGAAACAGCTATCGAAATTCGTTTACCTACGGCTCTGTGACCTTGACCACCAAGCGGCTCAAGTCGAGCTGGACGAAGACCATCGGCGCGCTTGGCAACTGGAGCGGAACGGGCTGGACCGGGCAGCCGCTCATTGTGGAGTGGCCGGCGGAGACCGTCGCCGTGATGAACGTCAAGCAGACCTATAAAGACGCCGCCGCGCCGCTGACCGAGGTGATCTACCCGGCGATGGACGGCTACATCTATTTTCTGGATCTGGCGACGGGCAACGCCACGCGGGACGCCATCAACTCCGGCGTCGTGCAAAAGGGCACCGCCTGCGTCGATCCGCGCGGCTACCCGCTGCTCTACGTCGGCCAGGGGATCCCGGTGGAAAACGAGCAGGGTAACGCCGCGGCGTACGTGCGTGTGTATTCGCTCATTACGGGCGAGCAGATCGGCCAGTTCGGCGGGTTCGACTGGTTTGCTCGGCGCGTCTGGCAGGCGTATGACAGCAGCCCGATGATCTCAAACGACACGCTTGTCTACGGCGGGGAAAACGGCATTCTCTATACCGTGAAGCTCAACGCGCAGTTTGACGCGGCTGCGGGTACGGTCTCGATCAACCCGGACGGGTTGGTCAAATCGCGCTATGAGGGCTCCGGCTACTCGCGTGACGACGCGACCGGCGCGCGTTGGTATGGCATCGAGAGCTCGGTTGCCGCGTTTCGCAACTACGCGTTCTTCACCGACAACGGCGGCAGACTGCAGTGCGTCGATCTCAACACGATGGCGATCAAGTATGTTGTGGATGTGACCGACGAGAGCGACTCTACCGTCGTGGTCGAGGAAAGCTACGACGATAACACGATCTATCTCTATACCGGTTCGCAGACGCGCTCTACCGGAGAAGACCTTGCGGATGGCTACGGCTACAGCTACCAGCGCAAGATCAACGGGCTGACCGGAGCGGTGATCTGGGAAAAGCGCTGGATCTGCTCAACCGGGGATTCGAGCGCCAGCGGCGGCGTCGTCGCGACCCCGCATGTCGGGCGCGGGCAGATCAGCCACCTGGTGATCTATTCCTTTAGCCTCGCCGCACTCTCCGACGGCACGGGCGCGGATGCGTCGCAGACGCCGGAGGCTGAGGAGGCGGAGCAGACTGCGCAGAGCGAGACGCTGCCGCAGGCAAATGCAAGCGGGGGCTACAGCCTCGGCGGGCGGATCGTTGCCTATGACAAGGCGACCGGGAGCATCATCTGGTCCGTCGAGCAGACCAACGACTATTGGGCCAGCCCCGTCGTGGTCTACGACGCGCAGGGGAAGGCATACCTCATCCAGTGCGACCGGGGCGGATACGTGACGATGTATGACGCATCGAATGGCGACGTGCTCCATAGCCTCGACCTCGGAAGCCGCATCGACTCCACCCCCGCGGTGTTCAACGACATGCTGGTCGTAGGCACGCGCGGCAAGGGCGGCAGCGGGAAGAGCGCGCAGATCGTCTGCATCAAGATCGGGTGAACAAAGAGCCCGCTGAACAGCGGACCCGGGACAGAATCAAAACCTGCGACGCATCATCGCAGGTTTTTTTGAGAGGCTGTTTTTTTTTCTGCGACGCTGAAGCGCGCGTTTAGTGAAACGTGGTCTGCGTAGCGTTCGGGGTGAGAAAGGCGACCGCCTTGCCGAGGATGCGTACATTTGCGCCTGCGTGCAGGACGAGCGGCGCATAGGCAGGGTTTTCCGCCATGAGAACGAGCTGATTCTCGTTTTTGTAGACGCGGCGCAGCGTCAGCGCCCCGTCGAGCACGATGACGGCCACCTCGTGGCTGCGTACGTCCTCCATCATGCTCGCGTATACGATATCCCCGTCGTTGATATTGAGCTTCTTCATGCTATCGCCGGCAAAGCGCAGCGTGAAGTCGCAGCGGATGCTCTGCGGCACCTCGTCGTAACAGGCGACATTCTGCTCGTCCAGCAGAGGCACGCCCTTGAGCGCGCGATAGATGCGCGGCTTGACGAGCGAGGTCGGCAGCGCGGTGATCTGACCGGCTTTTGGCGAACCGCTCGGGTAGGCGCGACGCGTCTCCTCATCCACGACAAGATAATCGACGGTCACCTCGAAAAAGCGCGAGAGTTTGATCAGCGTGGAACGCTTGACGTTCTCCGTGCCTTTTTCGTAGAAGTTGACGATCGTCATATACGGGATGCCCGAGAGCCTGGAGAGCTGGGATTTGTTGATGCCTCGTTCGGACATGAGTATGTCGAGTTTTTCGGTCATCGTCATTGCGATATACCCCACAAGATGGATTCATGCGCAAGCGGACACGCCTTTTGGCTGTGCGGCATATCGTCATCATAGCGAAAGAATACCGAAAAGGCAAGCACTTTCTACCATACAGCGTAGGATTTTGGCCGATTTTGTTCAAATTTTGTTCAAATATGCATAAAATACGTTGTAATGCAGGCGAGCCCAGCCGAAAAAACGCCGGAAAATCGAGAACGCCGAAAGCACGGCATCACAGCCTAAATCGATTGTGAACAATCTTGGCGGCGCGCTTGCGCGGCGCGGCGCGTGCTTGCATTTTGCCTATAAAGGTGATATGGTAACAAAAAACGGAGGCTGAACGCTATGGGAAAATATGTCATCAAACAAAGCAAAACCGGGCCGTATTTCGTACTCAAAGCAGCCAACGGAGAGCCGATCGGCAAGTCGGAAATATACTCCTCCGAAGCTTCGGCCAAGAGCGGCATTGAGAGCGTGAAGAAAAACGCGCCCATCGCGAAGATGGAAGACCAAACCGTCGAGGGCTGGAAGAATCTGACCAACCCCGTGTTTGAGCTGTATAAGGACAAAGCCGGCGAGTTCCGCTTCCGCCTGCGCGCCAAGAACGGCGAGCCGATCCTCGCTTCCGAGGGGTATTCGGCAAAAGCCTCCGCCATCGGCGGCATTGAGAGCGTGAAGAAAAACGCGGATTCGGACACTGTCATCGAATAGTTTTACCGACAGCCCGGGCGCAAGTGATATGGAATGCGGCGGCATATGATTTTGATATGCCGTCGCTTTTGTGAATCTGCTCCGGTTTTCAGATGCCGCTTTGCGGGAGGCCAGCTTGATTACGCTGCTTTCAAAACTCTTCATCCGAAATCACGACGACTACGCATCCCCCGACGTACGGCTGTGCTACGGGGTGCTTTGCGGCGCGGTCGGTATCCTGCTCAACATTCTCCTCTTTGCGGGCAAGCTGGCCGCGGGGGCGATGACCCGCAGCATCGGCATTACGGCGGATGCGTTCAACAACCTTTCCGACGCAGGCAGCTCTGTCATCACCTTGATCGGATTCCGTCTTTCGGAGGCAAAGGCGGACAAGGAGCACCCCTTCGGACACGGCAGGTTTGAGTACATCTCCGGCCTGATCGTCTCCATGGCGATCCTCTTGATGGGGGTTGAACTGGGGAAGACCTCGGTGGAGAAAATTCTGCGGCCCGAGGAGGTTGCGTTTTCGCCAATTGCGCTGGCTGTGCTTGCGGCCGCGATCCTCGTTAAGCTCTATATGTTTTTCTACAACCGCGGCGTCGGCAAAAAGATCGACTCCGCGGCCATGCGCGCCACCGCGATGGACAGTTTTTCGGATGTGGCGGCGAGCGGCGTAGTGCTGCTCTCCATGCTCATCGGCAAGTGGACGGGGTGGGATATCGACGGATACGCCGGTCTCGCCGTTGCGCTTTTCATCGCTTATACAGGCGTGCGCGCGGCAAAAGAGACCATCAGCCCGCTGCTGGGGCAACCGCCCACGCAGGAGTTTGTGGATATGATCGAGCGCATTGCACTGGCGCAGGAGGGCGTGATCGGCGTGCACGATCTCGTGGTGCACGACTACGGCCCCGGGCGGCGGATGATCTCGCTGCACGCGGAGGTGCCGGCCGACGGGGATATGATCCAGCTGCACGACACTGTGGATAACCTCGAGAAGCTGCTTCGGAGCGAGTGCGGCTGCCAGGCGGTGATTCACATGGACCCCGTGGAGACGAACGACGCGGAGACCAATCGCCTGCGCGCGGAGACGCAGAGGATCCTCGCCGGGCTGGACGAACGGCTGACGCTGCACGATTTTCGCGTGGTAGCCGGGCCGACGCATACGAACCTCGTGTTTGACGTGGTGGTTCCGTTTGGATTTTCCATGACGGACGAGGCGGTGCGAAACGCCGTCTCCGAACGCATCCATGCGCTGGAGGGAAACTGCTACGCCGTGATCGAAATCGATAAATCCAGCGTGCGCGCCAAGGAAGCCGACGCGCGCTGACGCATGAATCTGGATAGACGGAGGAACACACCATGCAGACAAAATGGGGGAAGGCGCTCGATCGCGAGCATATCCTGCAAGAGTATCCGCGCCCGCAGTTTCGCAGGAGCAACTGCGCCAACCTAAACGGCGCGTGGGAATACGCTATCAGCGCCGCGTCGCGCCAGACGCCCCCGGAGCGCTTCGACGGGGTGATCCTCGTGCCGTTTTCGCCAGAGAGTGAGCTTTCCGGCGTCGGCCGGACGCTTCAGCCGGACGAGTGCCTCTGGTACCGCCGCGGGATTGAGGCGCCGCTGGGATATGACCCAAACATCGAAGACCTGCTGCTGTATTTCGGTGCGGTCGACCAGTTTGCCGAGGTGCGGCTCAACGGCGTCACCCTGACGCACCACGCGGGCGGATATCTTCCGTTTACCGTTTCGTTGGGCGAGGCGTTGGTCAACGGCATTTCAAACGAGTTGATCGTGCGCGTGCGGGATGAGACCGACACGGCTTGCTGGTCGCGCGGGAAACAGAGCAGCAAACCCGGCGGCATCTGGTATACGCCGCAGAGCGGCATCTGGCAGACGGTTTGGCTAGAGCGCGCGCCGAAGCGGCGCATCGAATCCGTGCGCATCACGCCGCTGTTTGACCATGCCGAGGTGGAGCTCACGATATGGACGAACTGCGGCGGCGAAGGGGCGGTTCAGCTGCTCGGGGCCGAGACGGAGTTTGTCAGCGGCGTTCCGCTGCGCCTGCCGATGGAGGGCTTCACGCCCTGGAGCCCGGAGGAGCCGAAGCTTTACGATTTTTCCATGACCTTTGAGCGGGATCGCGTGGAGAGCTACTTTGCCATGCGCAAATGCTCGCTGGAACGGGATGCTGCGGGCACGCCGCGTCTTTTTTTGAACAACGCGCCATACTTTCACAACGGCGTGCTCGACCAGGGCTACTGGCCGGACGGACTGTACACCGCGCCGAGTGATGAAGCCATGGTCAGCGATATCACGCGGATGAAGGAGCTGGGGTTCAACACGCTCCGAAAGCACATCAAGATCGAGCCGCTGCGCTGGTATTACCACTGCGACCGGCTGGGTATGCTCGTTTGGCAGGATATGGTCAACGGTGGCGGAGCATACGGCAAGGCGGCCGTTTCGCTGCCGCTCATGCTCGGCAATTCGCACCCGGACAGCGACTACGCCTACTTTTCGCGGGAGGAGGTGCGCGGGCGCGAGGCGTATGCGCGCGAGCTGCGCGAGACGGTGACGCTGCTGTACAACAGCCCGTGCGTCGCTATGTGGGTGCCGTTTAACGAAGGCTGGGGACAGTTCGACGCAAATAAGGCCGTGGACGCCATCCGCGCGCTGGACGGCACGCGCACGATCGACCACGCCAGCGGCTGGCACGACCAGAAGGGCGGGGACGTCAGGAGTCTGCACGTCTACTTTAAGCCCTACCGGTTTTCAAAGGACACGCTCGCTCGCGCGGTGGTGCTCAGTGAATTCGGCGGCTACGGCCTGCGCCTGCCGGAGCACAGCTTCTCCGAAAAGGAGTTTGGCTACAAGCGCTTCAGGAGCGCCGAGGCGCTGAGCGCGGCGTTTGAGCGGCTCTATGCGCGCGAGGTGACCCCCGCCAAGGCCAAAGGGCTTTCCGCGGCAATCTACACCCAGCTTTCCGACGTGGAGCAGGAGACAAACGGCTTTGTCAGCTATGACCGCGAGGTGCTCAAGATGGACGCGGAGCGCGTGCGCGCCGTCAACGCGCGCCTTTCGGATGCGCCCGGCGCAGCGCCGCCGCGGGAGGAGCCCGGGCAGTAAACGCCCGCTGCCGGCGCGCCTTGCAACAGGCGCACACTGCTTGCGGGATGCCGTACGGCTGCGCTATAATGATGATATAATATAGGATATGGGATAAAGGAAAAGGTGGTGATCGTATGGAACAGGCCATCGTTCGGCATAGATGGGTCTTTCGGTTTCTCAAGACGACGCTCGGGGGGATTCTCAAAAACATCTTCGGCTTTCACCCGGAGCCGGCGCAGATCGGTAAGGGACCGTTTCTGATCACCGCAAATCACAACGGCGAGCTGGACCCCGCGCTGCTCGCGCTGAGCTTTTCGGAGCACATGTATTTCGTCTCCAGTGAGCATCTCTTTCGCAAGGGGTTCGTTTCTTGGCTGCTGACCTATTTTTTCGCGCCGATCTCGCGCGTGAAGGGCATGACGGATGCGGCAGCCGCGATGAACGTAATCCGCACGATCCGCAAGAAGGCGAACGTCTGCCTTTTCGCGGAGGGGAATCGCTCCTACAACGGCGTGACCGGGCCGATTTTTCCCGCCACGGGCAAGCTTGCCAAGGCGACGGGCGCATCGCTCGTGACCTACCGTTTCGAGGGGGGCTATCTCACCACGCCTCGCTGGAGCCGCACCACACGAAAGGGATATATGCGCGGCTATGTGGTCAACGTCTATACGCCCGAGCAGCTCAAGCAGATGACGCCAGAGCAGGTCAACGACCGCATCCGGGAGGATATTCAAGAGGACGCATTTGAGCGCCAGCAGATCAAGCCCTACCGCTACAAGGGAAAGGATCTCGCAAAGGGGCTGGAAAACGCGCTGTATTTCTGCCCCAAGTGCGGAAAAACCGGCACGTTGTGCGGCAGCGGGGATGTATTTTCCTGCACATGCGGCATGCGTGTGCGCTATACGGAGACCGGCTTTTTTGAAAAGGTGGAGCTGGGCGATCCCGAACCGCCGTTTACCACGGTGCGCGACTGGGATTACTGGCAAAACGGACGTATCGCGCAGTACGCGGCCGCGCTTGCGGATGATGAGACGGTCTACGCCGACCAGGGCGTTCGGCTCATCGGCATCGGACCGGGGCATAGGAGCAGAACGCTGGAGACCGGCACGCTGACGATGACCAAGCAGGCGCTCCGTGTCGGCAGCCATTCGTTTCAGCTCAAGGATATCAGCAGCATGGGCTTGATGGGCGTCTATAAGATGATGTTTTCGGTGGAGGGCATGTCCTACGAGCTGCGCGCGGCGAAGACCCCTTACTGCGGCAGGAAGTACTTCACGCTGTTCGAGCTGCTGCGGCAGCCGGAAGGCCGGTAGGGCACGCGCACCTGCACCATCCGTAACCCGGCGCGAACGTCTGGAAAACAGACGGGGCGCCGTTTTTTATCACGAAACAAAAGAGGACACAAGGGGTAATACGATATGTCGATCGAACGGGTCAAAGCGTATTTTCGCGCGCGCAACCTTGAGCAGCGCGTTTGGGAATTTGAAACCAGCTCCGCTACGGTAGAGCTTGCCGCGCAGACGCTCGGCGTGCGCCTCGCGCGCATCGCAAAGACGCTCTCCTTTGCGCTGGGCGAGGGGTGCGTCCTCGTGGTGGCTGCGGGCGACGCCCGCGTGGATAACCGCAAGTTTAAGGATTTTTTCGGCGCGAAAGCCAGGATGCTATCCGCCGATGAGGTGGAGCGCTTCACCGGCAGCGAAGTCGGCGGCGTCTGCCCGTTTGCCCTGCCGGAGGGGACGCCCGTCTATCTGGATGTTTCGCTCAGGCGGTTTGCAACGGTGTTTCCCGCCTGCGGTAGCGCAAACAGCGCGATCGAGGTGAGCGCGGACGAGCTTTTTCGCTACAGCGGGGCAGCCGGTTGGGCGGACGTGTGCAAGGATTGGGCGGAGGGGGATGATCCCGCGATCGACCCTTTGCCGCGTGAGACACTGGAGATGCGCGCGGACGGGGAGATCTCGCTGCGCGTTTCGTCCGTCTCCGGGGCGGACGAAGAGAAGGGATTTGTGCCGATGTACAACTTCGACATCGTGCGCCTTGGCGACGGGGCGACGCTCGGGAAGATCGACCTGCGGCTCGGTTACGTGCGAAACACCTATTTCGGCGGCAACATCGGTTATGCGGTCCGGGAGCAGTTCCGCGGCAACGGCTACGCGGGTAAGGCCTGCAGGCTCGTCTTCGAAGTTGCACGCGCACACCGCATGCCGTATCTGATCGTCACCTGCCGCGCGGACAACACGCCTTCGCGCAAAACGCTGGAAAAACTGGGCGGCACACTGCTCGAGATTCGGGTGCCGGCAAGCTACAGCGCGCTGTACCGCGACGGGGCGCATTCGCCGCACTGCATCTTTCGATTTGACCTCGATCAGATAGCTGGCGCGGCTCAATAGAGAAAAACGCGCCGATTGCGTTATCGGAATCAAGACGCGGCGCAATTCCAAGAATCGCAGACGGCGAAATCATGCAAACTGGTATCGGATACCCTGAAAGAGGAGACCGATGCCAGTTTTTTTGTTGCATCCGCCCGCTTTGGCGGGCAAAACGCCCGCACGTCGCACGCGGGCAGCGTTGACGCAGGCGCACCTTAGAGCGAAGCGCAGAACAGGAGGCGCACCATGCCGCTGACGAGGCTGCTGCGCTATCGCAGCGAGGGGGAAGATGTTTTGCGGGTCAAACGGCGGCTGCTGGAACTAGGCTGCTACGCCGCGCATATCATGCAGCTTCAAACCAACGTGTTCGGCGCGGACACGCTTCGCGCGGTTAAGGCGTTTCAGGAGAAAAGCGGACTTGAGGCGGACGGGATCGTCGGCCCGCTGACCTACGCCGCGCTGTTTCCCGAGGAAGCGCCCGCCGTGACGCAGGCGCAGCGCGCGGACATACCGGCGCAGATCGGCGACGACGCGGCCTCGGCGATTCTCAGCGCGCTGGAGGGCGCGGGCCAGACGCGGCGCGCCATCGTGCTGGATGCGTTGTGCTTTGCCTGCGATGCGGATGCCCCGGGCGAATACCCCCAAAGCCTCTATATCCGCGGTGGAAATCTCTACAATACCGATCTGTCGCCCAATGTGATCACGCTGGCCAGAATTCGCAGCGGCGCCAAGCGGCAGCCGGAGTATTACGACGGCGGCCGGCAGGAGATGATGGAGCGCGCGGTGCAACAAAACCCGCAGATCACAGGAGCGGATTGCTCCGGCGGCGTCGTTGGCCTGCTGCGGCACGCGGGCGTCGTAAAGTCAACGTTTGACCTCTCGGCGGACGGATTTGCCGGAAGCAAGTCGATGCGCAAAATCGAAAGCGATGCGCTTAATCCGGCGGATCTGCTGCACAAGAGTGGGCACATCGGCCTCTATGCGGGCGGCGGCTATGCGGTGGAGTGGATGGGCGGTGCATATGGCTGCCAGCTCACGCGTGTTGCAAACAGGCGCGGCTGGAACTTCGTAAAGCGGCGGACGGACAGCTTCGGGGCCTGGACGCAATACCTGCGCCCAAACTGGTATTAGGAGGGGAAGCATATGCAGGAATGGGACGTGGTCGGCGTGATCGCTGCGCTGCTTACGCTCTGCGCCGCCGTAGTCGCACCGATGGTCAAGCTTGCGCACGCCATCGCCCGGCTGACGGCGACGATGGAGCAGCTTGAGAAGAGCATGGAGCGCCTGACGGCGGATAACCGCGGTGCGCATGCGCGCATCTGGGACTGCACGCGCGCGCAGGACGGGCGGCTGAATGACCACGAGGCGCGGATACGTGTCATCGAGGAGACCTGATACGGCTCAAAAAACGACATAAAGCAATAACTGAGTCAATAAGAAAGGAAGATGAAATGGAACTGCTAATGGAATACGGCCTCCAGGTTGCGGCGACGCTGCTCATCACGCTCATTGGCGTGCTGGGCACCTATCTGACGCTGCAGCTGGGCAAACAGACAAACCTGAAGAACATCAACGACGCGCAAAAGG
>JAEWQH010000023.1 GCA_023399275.1 Bacillota bacterium | reverse complement strand
CGCGCGATAACCGATCCAGGTATATTCTGCAATCCGGCCGGTCAAAGAACCCCGTTCCAACTGGAAGGAACGGGGTTCTTTGACAAGCTGCGGACTTCGGGATTGCGTCGCAGGCCTTGTTTCGATTGGCGGCGGTCACTCCCTATTGAATACTTCGCCAAGCGGGTCCTGCTCCTGCGGCAGATGCAGGGCGATGAGCTTGCCCGCCAGCAACCGCGCAAAGCTTGCCGCGATAGCCGCGCCCGCCACGAGGTCGCTCACCTCGGTACCCGTATCACTGCTTTCGTCGAAGACCGGCTCCGCGCTTGCCTTTGCCTGCTGCACCACATAGCGCGAGATACGCAGGTAGGATGCCGTGAAGCGCACGTACTCCTGGCGAATGCGCTCCTCATCGTCCAGCGGGAGCATCACGGACATCGCCGCCATGCTGACGGATTGCTTAAATGTGCAGATCATCAATAGCAGCGCGATGTGCTTTCTGCTGTATTTTTTACGTACCGGCGCCGGTATGAGGCGGAGCTTGACATAGTTGTTGACCATGGACGGCGTAAGCAGCCGCTCCTCGGCAGGGTCATATACGAAGAAGCCCAAGTACTGATTCACGAGCGCGATGACCTGGTCGAGATAGAGCGGAATCTTCGGCAGCTCATCCCACTCCGGCAGGCGATAATCCTGCAGGAAACGCTCCCAGCGATTCAGCTTTTCGGCGACTTGCCGCTTATCATACTGCATACCTGCGCTCCTCTTTGCCGTGCTTTGAACGGACTGCGGCACAATCGCATTTTATGTGCGGCTGTACCCACCTGATATCATTATAGACGCACGTGTGGTAAATGGAAAGATGTTTATTATCCGCGTCACCTCTTTACATGATAACATAAAACGGTTATTATGGTATGAAAAACTAGAAAATGAGGTGCATAAAACAATGTCGTTCGCACTTTTTACCGACTCCACCGCAAATCTGACCGAGGCAGAGTATACGGAAAGGCAAATTGAGGTCGTATCCCTGACGCTCTCGATCAACGACGAAGAGGTGGTTTGTTATCAACCCGGCGTTGTGTTTGACAGCGAGGCGTTCTTCCGGCGCATGCGGGAGGACGGTACGCTGGTGATGAAGACCTCCATGGTCAACACGGCGGCGTTCCTTGGCGCGTTTGAGACGCACCTGCAGGCGGGGGAGGACGTGCTCTACCTTGGCATGGCGGGCGGCATCAGCGGCACCTGCGGAGCGGGCAAAATTGCCGCCGAGCTCCTGCAAAAGAAATATCCCGCGCGCAACGTGCTCGTCGTGGATACGCTCACGGCAGTCATCGGCGAGGGGATGATCCTGCGCGAAGCCGCGGCGCTGCGGGCAGCCGGAGCGGATGCGCAGGAAGCAGCCGCGCACGCGGAGCGCCGGAGCCATGAGATCCGCTCCTATATCATGGTGGACGATCTGAATTTTCTCAAGCGCGGCGGCCGCATCTCGGGCAGCGCGGCGCTGGCGGGCAGCATTGTACACCTCAAGCCCATCCTAAAGGGCGACGAGGAGGGCAGACTGGTGCTGGATCAAAAGATCTTCGGGCGCAAAAAAGCCATCAAGGCGCTGCTGGAGATGTTTGAGCAGTATCACGAGTCGGGAGAAGGGAACCGCTCGGTTGGCATCACGCACACCGGCTGCGAGGACGAAGCGCATCTGCTGGCGGCGGACATCGTGGACCGGTATCCGGATGTGATCGTATCGGTGGACTGCTTTGAACCATGCACGGCCTCCCACGTCGGCCCCGGGGCGATCGGGCTGTTCTTTTTCTAAGGGGGTCTTTTCCGGAGACGGAAAAGAGAGCCGAATACGGCGCAGGAAACGGCGCGGCTTCCGGGATGGGGCCGAGCCGTTTCCTGCGTGTGGGAGGGCGCGAATGAGTTACATAGGGTGATCGGCGCGGGCGGTGGCCTGCGCATCCGCCCGTGTAAGAGAAAGGGAACGAGAGCAAAAATCCGCCTCTTGCAATCATACGTGTGATTATTATAATATGTTGTTGATACATTTTAGGATTGTACATGTAACAGGTCTTCTCTACGGCGTGAGGGGCAACCGGAACGGAGGAAATGCCGCATGGCTGACAAGTGGCTCGATAACCTATACCGGCTGGCGCTGCAGCAGATGCAGGAAGGCATCGTGCTTTCGGATGCAGACGGAACGATCGTGTTCGTCAACGACGCAGCGGAGAACATCCGCAGTATCCGGCGAGAGGATGTGCTCGGCCGCAGCATTCTGGATTGTCACAAGGAGGCCTCGCGGGAGAAGGTTCTCCGTGCGTTGGAGTATCTCAAAACGCACGAGGGCAGCACGGTCAGCCGCATGGTGGCGGATGAACGCAACGATAAACACTACGAAAATATCTATACGTCGGTCTTTGATGAGGCGCATGTGCTGCAGGGGGTTGCGGTTGTTTCGCGCGATATCACGGCGCGGCGCAAGGCCGAGGAATCCAAGGCGGCTTATCAGCGCGCGCAGGAAGTTGCGCACGACACGCTGCGCGAGCAATACCATAGCCTGATGATGACGAGCATGGAGATGCTCTCCAACCTGCTGGAAGCGCGGGACCGCTACACCAACGGACACAGCAAGCGCGTCAGCGAGATCGCCAGCACGCTTTTCGAGGTTCGATACGGCGTAGACGAGCGGTATCTCGACGTGCAGTGGGCGGCGAAGCTGCACGATATCGGCAAGATCTGCATACCGGACGCCATCCTGCAGAAGCCGGGAAAGCTGACCGACGAGGAATACGAAGCCATCAAGCGCCATGGCGCTCTGGCGGCGGATATCATCCGCCCGCTCGATCCGGGCAGACGCATCTGGCCGATCATCCGCCATCACCACGAGCGCTTTGACGGAAAGGGCTATCCGGACGGGCTGAGCGGCGCGGAGATCCCCGACGGCGCGCGCGCCATCGCCATTGCGGACGCGTACGACGCCATGCGCTCCTGCCGCCCGTATCGCAGCGCGATGACGTTTGAGCAGTGCGCCGGCGAGATACGCAAAAACGCGGGTGCGCAGTTTGACCCGGGCTGGGTCGAGGTGTTTCTGGAGCTGGCGCATACGGGGAGCATCGACTGACGCGCTCGGGTTAAGAGCTTGACAACCGCCGCACGGCATCCCATAATAAGTACGGAACACCGAAGTTGTCTTTTGACGACCCGGCCGATTGTTGCCGCCGTGAAGCGGTGTTTTTAACGACGACGAGTTAGAAGATACTAACCAAGAATGGGTGTACGAGCAAAAGGAGGCAAGGAAGGCTATGGCGCATGAGGAAGTGAGGACGGCATACCGCTTACTGGGGCAGGAAGCCACGTTTTACGACGGGATGATCACCTGCTCCACTTTGCCCGGAAAAGCTGTCTGCCGGCTGGTTTGGGATATGGACAAGGCGCAGACGGACCGCTATCTGGAGTTGGCGCTGGAGGGGATCGCGGAGGACTTTGCCGGGGAATTGCTGGAAGTGCCGGTCGGCACCGGGGCGCTCACCCTGCCGGTCTATCGGCGGCTGCCGCGCGCGCAGATTACGTGCCTCGATTACTCGGCGGAGATGATGGCCACGGCGCAGAAGCGGGCGGAGCGGTTTGGGTTGAAGCGCCTGCGGTTTTTGCAGGGGGACGTCGGAGCGCTGCCGTTTGCCGACGAGAGCTTCGACATCGTGCTCTCGCTCAACGGCTTTCACGCTTTTCCCGATAAGGAGGCGGCCTATCGGGAGACCTTTCGGGTGCTGAAGCCCGGCGGGACGTTTTGCGGCTGTTTCTATGTGCGCGGGGAGACGCGGCGGACGGATCGCTGGATCCGGAAGGTGTATCAAAAAAAAGGCTTTTTTACCCCGCCCTATGAAACGGCGGAGAGCCTGCGGCAAAGGCTCTCCCAAATGTATGCGGACGTAAGCGTGACAACGGTGAAGTCCATCGCGAGCTTCTGCTGCAAAAAAGAGATGCGGGAATGATCACCCCCCCCGATATAGGGCACGCAAAAGCGCGTTATGCGGGCGCAAAAGAGCAAAAAGAGAGGAGCATTGCGTATGGAACAATTGATTCTCCGCGTAGAGGGGATGGCCTGCGGACACTGCGAGGTTGCGATTCAGGAGGCGGTGCGCAGGCTGCCGGGCATCCAAAAGGTGAAAGCCAGCCGGCGCAAAAAGGAAGCTGACGTGGTATACGATCCCGCGCTGGTAACGCCGGAGCGGATTCGGCAGGCGATTGCCGAGACGGGCTACCGCGTGGCAGATTGAGCCTGCGCAAAAAGAGCGGACGGCGGTCGCCGGCGAAAAAGAGCTGAAAAAGGAGATAACGATATGGACATGGTACTATGGCGCGCCCGCATCAAGACGGGGCAGGAGGCGCTGGCGCGGGAGTGGATCGCGTTTTTGGAGGCAAACCGGGAAGCGGGGAATGAGACGCTCAAAAACGAGGGAGAGCACATGGAGCTCTATTTTACAAACACGGAGAACGGAGCGATGTATCTTTATCTGTTCGTTTTGGCCGATGATCTGGAGCATGCGTCCGCTGTGGCGCAGGCGAGCGGGAACCCGCTGGATGAAAAGCACTTTGCATACATGGCGGCTTGCGTGGATGAACGGGACTATGTGCAGATGAAGCCCGCGCTGGCGCTGGGCGATTTCTCCGTCTTTGCGCAATAGCCGCAAAGACCACCGGTAAAATCACGAGGCATACGGCAGCCCGCAGACGTTTTGTCTGCGGGCTGCCCCGCGTATTGAACGGCGCCTTACTGGTGCAGCTTTCGGAATTTTCCCGGAGAGACCGAATAGAGCGAGCTAAAGAGCTGGTAGAAGCTGCTGATGCTGCGAAATCCGCAATGAAATGCGATATCTGAAATCGGCTGGTCGGTGGATTTCAAAAGCTCGGCGGCGTTGCTCAGACGCTTGATGGCGATGTACTTGGAACAGGGGATGCCCAGCTGCTTTTTGAAATAAGAGGAGAAGTAGCAGGGGTTCATGTGGATATGCTCGGCGACATCCTGCGGGCTGGCGGTGGACTCCAGGTGCTCGTTGATGTAGAGGAGCGCTTTTTGCAGTGTCTCCGGCATGCGCGGGACGGCGCGGGCGGAGTCGGAAAGCAGTGTGCACGCGCGCGCGAGCAGGATGGAGAGCTCTACGATATAGTTGTGCATCATGGCGTGGGAGGCGGGCGATTTTTCCCGAAACTCGTCGAGGATGCGCGTAAAGCAGCTGCCGACGCCGGCGTATACGGGGGATCGGTTGGAGACAGATACGCTCGGAAACTGCATGCTGTAGAGCAGGCTGAAGGCATGCTCGCAATGCTGGGTATAGGCATTGAGCCGCAGTTGAGACGGGTAAAACCCGATGCTTGCGCAGCGCGTATGCTCCACCGCGAGCCAGGAGTGGACGGTATTGGGATTGATCACAATGATATCGCCCTTGGACATCTCCGCCTGCGTGTGGTTGATCAGATAGAGGATGCGCCCCTCCTCCACACGGGTGATCTGGCAGTAGTCGTGCATGTGAAAGCAGAGTGGGCGGGGCAGGTAGGCGCGCCAGAAAGGCGGAATCTCGTTTGCGGAGGGCGCATGGAACTCCGTGATGAAGTTCGTCCTTCCGGGCTGCAGCTGAACCGAGGGCGAGGAGTTGACCAGAACGTTTCTGCCGGGGATATAGTCGTCCATCGTTGTGAAGAACGCGTCGCTCTCCAACGTGGGCGCCTGTGTGTCGATCGTTACCTCGCAGAGGAATGGGGCGGCGGGGATTTCGGCCGCGTCTGCAGCGGATTTCATTGCGAAAACCTCCCGAAAACAGCGTTTTTTGCAATTGGCTACACAGTATATTATACGGTGTAAAAGTAAAATTTCAAGAAGTACAATGCCAAAATCATGGGAATTAACTGTAAACTATCTAAAAAAAATGGAATAACATATGAAATTTGCATAAGACGGAGCGCGGTCGGATCGATTAAACTATAACCATAGAATGATCAACACCTCACCAAACGGAGCGGGTAAATACCACAAAACAGGCTCCGAACGGCATGCGGAAAAGGGCTTTTGCAGCGAGCAGAGCACGCGCAATGACGCGCCGACAAAGAAAAGTACGCTACAATAGATATGCCTGCGGCCGCTGCGCCGCAGAGCGGGCAGAATTCCCTGCTTCACTGGAACACCGACGGATCGCCACGATGATGTGAGCTTTTTGCAAGACATCCGGGTGGTTTCGTTTGGGTTGATAAACAATACTGGAGGAGGAAAGTTCATGAAAAAAGTACTGGCACTTGGTTTGGTTTTTTGTCTTCTGGCGTTGACGTTTGCCGGATGCGCCCCCGCTGAAACCGCAGCGCCGGACGCTGCGGCAACGGATGCCGCGGCGGTGGATCCTGCCGCGACGGACGCGGCCGCCAGCACGGACGCGGGCGAGCTGAACGTGGCGATCGCCGCCGACATCGCGCCGGACTCCGTCACCGAGTGGACCAAGATGTTCAATGCGGACTATCCGGACGTTACGCTCAACGTAATGCTGGAGGACGCGAGCAACTATGAAGTCACCATTGAGCCGCTGGTCGCCGCGGGCGAGCTGCCGGACGTGGTCGGCATCGGCTGCACCGACTGGTTTGCCACGCTGGCAGATAAGGGCTACCTGCTCGATGTCTCCGGCACGCCGGGCTGGGAAGCGCAGTTGGATGTGCTCAAGGACATGTATACCTCGCGCAGCGGCGTGCACTTTGCGGTCGCCAACGGCGTTGAGACCGAACTGCTCTTCTACAACATCGACCAGTTCGAGGCGGCCGGCATCACGAGCGTGCCCACCAACTGGGATGAGTTCCTGGATTGCTGCCAGAAGCTCAAGGACGCAGGCTTCCAGCCGCTGGCGGTCGCCGGCGCCAGCCCAAACAACCTCGGCCACAGCTTCATCAGCTTCGGCATTGCGCACGAGATCGTAGCCAGCGGCTATGACCCCGACTGGAACGTCAAAGCGCGCGACGGCGAATACGACTTCTCCACGCCGGAGTGGCAGTCCATCCTCGACAAGACCGTCGTTCTGCGCGATGCGGGCTACTTCCAGCGCGGCTACGAGTCCGCCGACCTCTACGAGTGCATGCGCGCCGTGACGGCCGGCGAAGTGGCCATGACGATCCAGGGCTCCTACCAGACGGGCAACCTGCTCGTGGACGGCGGCGCCAACATCGGCATCATCACCGTGCCGTGGAACGACCCGGGCGAAGAGCAGGTCGGCATCGTCATCGCGGGCGATGGTTACGCGATGGGCAAGAACAGCACGGGCAACGTGGACCTCGCGACGAAGTTCTTCAACTACATCAGCTTTGAACACGCCGATGTGTACCAGAACATGAGCGGAACCATCCCGCCGTGGAAGGATGTTGCGGCGGATATGCCCAACGCGAAGGTAAACGAGAAGCTGCAGGCGGCCTGGGATGCGAGCAACGCGCTGACCATCAAGAGCCTCGAACCGCAACAGGCCTTTACCGCCATCGTCTATGAGCAGGTGAAGCAGTTTGTGCAGGCCGTAGTCCTTGGCAACGCGGAGCCGAGCCAGATCGGCGACTATCTCAACCCCGCGCAGCAGGAATACCTCGCCACGCTCAACTAAAGCAAATACGTCATTCCGGTAAAACCGAGCATTCCGTTGGCGTGATGTGGGAATTCGCTTGACTGGGTGCCGGCTTTGCCGGAAAATAGAGGCAACAACAGAAGGCTCGAAGCAACGGCGAAGAGAGCGCGATTGGCTCAAGCGCGCTCTCTTCGCCAAACGGGTCCATTCGGAAAGACGAACTATGAAAAAAACGCGACAGGTCTGTTACTACAAGGGAATCTGGAAATGGAGCGGCGCGCTGATGGCACTCCCCGGCATCGTGCTGATCGTAGTGTTTATCATCGTTCCGTTCTTCATGAACGTCGGTTATGCGTTTACCGACTATAACACTGCAAGCGACGTGCCCAACTTCATCGGCCTGACCAATTTTCGCAATATGGCGAACGACCGCGACTTCTGGCTGGTGTGCACCAATACGCTTAAGCTGATTCTCACCTATGTCGTCGGCGGCAACTTGATCGCGATTTTGCTTGGGATGATGATCACCAACGTCGGCCGAAGGTTTGGCAACTTTGTCAAGACGTCCATCTATTTTCCGCAGCTGCTTTCCATGGTCGTGGTCGGGTTTCTCTGGCGGATCATGTTCAGCTACAACAACGGCCCGATCAATCATTTTCTGGAGTGGATCGGCGTGCCGCTGGATATGCTGCCGCAGTGGCTCGGCGTGCCGGCGCTGATCATACCGTCGATTTCGACGGCGCTCATCTGGCTGATTGCGGGGTACTACAGCATCATCTACCATGCGGGCATGATGAACATCCCCATGTCCTACTATGAAGTATCCGCGATAGAGGGGGCGAACAAATGGCAGGAGTTTGTCCACGTGACGCTGCCGTTTCTTGCGCCGTCCATCACGATCAATACGGTTTTGCTGACGGTGGAGAGCCTCTCCGCATTTGCCGTACCGGCGTCCATGACAGGCGGCGGCGGGCCGGGCCGCTACGGAACGACGCTGGCGCTATGGTCCTACACGACATACTTCAACAACCATCAGTACGGAAAGGCAATCGCGATTTCGGTGGTGCTCGGCTTGTTTGCGGTGGCGCTTGCCTTCGTTGAGCTGAAGATTCTGCTGAAAAAGGAGGTCGGCAATTCATGAAACGAAAAAGAGAAAAATCCCTCTCCTGGCAGAAGAAACACATCGGCTCCAAGGTATTGCTCTCGCTGTTTACATTCTTTGTGCTGTTTCCGATCCTGCTGGCGCTGCTGAACTCCTTCAAGC
>JAEWQH010000122.1 GCA_023399275.1 Bacillota bacterium | reverse complement strand
GTGTACGCCGTGCAGCACTTCGGCGTCCCGGTATGCAAAGCGCACGTCCTTGCCCTCGACGTCAAAACCGCCGAGCGACACGGGGTTTTCCGGGCGCACGAGCTCCTGCTCGTTTAGTATTTCGTTGATCTCGCCGACGATGGTGCCGATTTTCCCCAGATCGTCCGAGAAGCTCATCGCGCCGATCAGCGGCGTCATCATGCCGATGCCGAGCACCACGATCACAACGATATGGTTCAGCGGCAGCGTGCCTTGCAGATAATACAGCACGCAGGCAGGCAAAACGCTTACCATGACGGAGGGGATGATCACCATCCCGGCGGAAAAAAAGATCTGGGTATCGCGCATCCAGTCGATCGCGGAGTTGGCGGATTCACGAACCGCGTCGGTGAATTTTTGATAGGTCTTCGCCGTTTGGCTGAAGGTTTTGATGACCTCGATGCCGTTGATGTATTCTACGGCGACGGCATTTAGTTTCTTCCCCGAGTTGACATATCGTTCGAATTTCCCCCGATAACCGGCCATCATCCCCATCATGGCCGTCAGGCCGATCGGCAGCGTCAACAGCGACCAGAGGCCGACCCGCCAATCCAGAATCAGAATATAGGCGAGTATCACGACCGGTGCAAGCAGCTTGCTCGTCATCTCCGGCACGAGGTGCGCCAGCGTCGGCTCAATGCTATCCACTCGCTCCACAATCAGGTTTTTGGTTTCGCCGCTGGGACGGTCCAGCACCTTTCCCATGGACATCCGCGCGAGCTTTTCGCACATCTTTTTCCGGATATCCGCGATGACGCGAAAGGTCGCGCCGTGGGAGATGGTGGTGGACACGGCGTGCAGCAGGTAACTGGCGACCCAAAACACTGCCGCTGTTGCGATCCATATGGCGTAAGGCCCTGCCGCGCGCTCGCCGCCGATCAGCAGCGTTACCACCCTGCTGATGCAGTAGAATGGCAGGATGGTGCAAAGCACCTCCAGCACCGCGGTGAAAACAGATGCGGCATATGCGGCTTTGTAGGGCGACGCCCACTCAAACAGATAGGAAAAAGCGCCCCGCTTGGTTGACTTAGCATGGTTCAACTGACAAGTCCATCCTTTCTTTGCATGTGAAAAAATCGAGAAGCTTTTGAAGGCCCGCTTCATCCAGCGCATATTGCTCTTTTATCCTGCCGTCCTCGAGATGCAGCACCTCGTTGCAGCAGCGTACGATCAACTCCGGATCATGCGTTACGACGAATATGGTCTTCTCCCCGCCGAGGGAGGAGATGAGACGCGCGGTTTGCTCCATATGTGAAAAATCCAGGCCGCTGGTCGGCTCGTCAAACACCAGAAATTCCTTTCCGGCCAGCAAGGCGGATGCGACGGCAACCCGCTGCTTCTGCCCGCCGGAGAGCGAGAGCGGGTGGCGCTCCTTCAGCGGCGTGAGCGCCAGTGCGTCCATCACGCGGGTCAGCGCAGCCTCGTCCTGTGTATCCATTCCGATACGGAGCTCCTCCTCTACGCTTTCGCAAAAGAGCTGATGATTGACATCCTGCATGACGAGATAGCTCCGCTTGAGCATCTGCCTGCGTGAATAGACGCGCCCGGCGCAGCGGCAGCGCCCGCCAAAGCGCCGCTCCAATCCGCAAAGGCACTTGGACAGAGTGGATTTTCCCGCCCCGTTTTGGCCGATGAGCGCGATCACCCCGCCCTTTGGCAGGGTCGCCTCGGAGATATCGAGCGCGTCCGACTGCCCGTTGCGGTAGGTATAGCGATAGTTTTGCAGGGTAAGGCATCCTTCCCGGCAGGGCGTGATGCCGCACGGGCGGAGATCGTGCAGGCACCGCGTGCGAAGGCCGAGTTCATCGAGCGCCTGCGCCGGCATGCGGGAGAACTCGTCCATCGGCATATCGAGTTCGACGCGGCCTTCGCGCAGATAGACCACGCGGTCACACAGTTCGGAGAGCCAGTAGAGCCGGTGTTCGGCGATGACAATGGTCTTGCCCTGCGCCTTCCACTCGGTAAGCGTATCCTTCAAATTCGCGATTGCGCCGACATCCAAGTTGGAGGTCGGTTCATCCAGCACAAATACCTCCGGCTGCATGGCGGACACGGATGCGCAGGCGACCTTCTGCTTTTCTCCGCCGGAGAGCTGAAAGATACTGCGTCCAAGCAGGCTTTCGATATGCATCTCCCGCGCGGACTTCTCCACGCGCCGGTCGATTTCTTCGGGCGGGAGACCAAGGTTCTCGCACCCGAAGGCCAGCTCTCCTGTCGTGTCTACACAAAAGAACTGACTGCGCGGGTTTTGAAACACGCTGCCGACCACGCGAGCCGTATCGTAAAGCTCGGCGCTGCCGACATCCACACCGCACACCGTCACTTCGCCGGAGAGCGTTCCTTCGTAGTAATGGGGAATCAAGCCGTTGATCAGGCGCGTAACTGTGGTTTTGCCACAGCCGGACTGGCCGCACAGCAGGATGCATTCCCCTCGCCCGATCTGCAAAGATACGTCCCGCAGGGAATCGGCGTCTGCATTGGCATATTGGAAACTGACGTTTTTTAGCTCGATCATGCACGTTCCTCACAACACGCCTAGATACGTC
>JAEWQH010000051.1 GCA_023399275.1 Bacillota bacterium | reverse complement strand
CACTTCGCGTGAGATCACGGCAATGTCCTTCAGCCCCATCCGCCGTGCGCATTCGATGGCCGCAGCCTCCGCAATCTTCTTTTTTGCAGGAAAGCAGAGCGTCAGCAGCACGGTTCCGTCCGAAAGCCACTCCATCTCAGGGCGGATCTTCTTCGCGTTTGGCTGGGCAAATTCCCTCACGGCCTCCATGCGAAGATAGACGTTGTCATCCTCGTCCAGCTCGTCGATATAGACGATCTTCTCCGGTTTTTCCAGCGTGCAGCCGCCGATGAGCGCCGCGGGATTCTCCGGATCGCCGCCGTACTGCGCGACGTTGTTTCTGCCGTAGTGCGCGGTGACGGGCGCCATATAGTCCGCTTCGCGACGGATCACCGTGCCCGCGCCGATGCCGCCGGAGAGCCTGCGCGCGATGCCGTCGCCGTTTCGCTCCGGAAAGAGCCCGCTGTCTACGAACATGCCGCTCTCAACCGCCGCGAAATAGCCGCCTTTTTCAAGCATCTCCTCCAAAAAGAGCACCGCGCGCTCCGTCAGCTCCCGCGATCTTTCCTCGAGATATCCGTCCTTCTTCAGCTCTACCATCTCCATCAACCCGTCCAGGCCGACCAGCGTCTGTTTGGCCGTGTCGCAGGCCTCGATATTGTAGATATGCCAGGGTACGTTGCGCCCCTCGTCCGGCGTGATAGTGGACTGGATATCCGCGCTGGTGAGCTTACTCACGAGCATGTTGAGCACATGCGTCACCGTCGCTTCTCGCGTGTTGGACTCGATATACTTCGTATTCATCTGCGCGCGCATGCGGTAGCCGGCAAAGAGTCTGCGCAGCGCCACCGCATACGGCAGATCCATATGGAGACAAGGCCCCGGCGTCGCGGTCGGCGGAACGGTGGAGAGGCAGATGCTCTCCTTCGGCACGCCAACCTTGTGGGAATACAGCGCATTGACCGCGTGCTGCACCATCAATTCGGGCATGACCTTCCACGCATCGCGCGCGGTGGCGTTTGCGTTGTGCGCGCCGTCGATCATCGCCATGCCGGCCCAGGCGATGAGCCGCTTACTCTCCGCCGCGTCCACAAACGAGCGCAGCATGTTGATGTTGCGGTAGATGACGTTGTACTGCGGGTCCTGATGGCAGCCGTTTACGCCCTCCTCCGCGAACATGACGGCGATATCCGGCCCGGCGACGCCGCTGACGTAGCTGTGGTAGTTGATCGGCCGGCCAACCTCGTCCTCGATGAGGTCGAGCGCTTTTCTTTGCGCGCGCACCTGCTTTCGCGTGATCGGAACGCCGCCGCTGCCCTGCGGAGTGCCTTCGATCAGCCCGTCGTAGTGGCTCTGCCCCGACGTGCGGATGACCATGATGTGGTCCGCGCCGTGGTGCGCCGCCATGCGCATGCGGCGGATATCGTCCTCAAATCGTCCGCTCGCGATCTCCGTTGTGATCACCGGCATCGGCTGGGGATCCACATCGCCGAAATAGTGCGCCGGCGGCAGCGGCACGCCATCGTCAAGCGGCTTGCTGCAATCGCGGTAGGTAAACGGCCCCATCGTGAGATTTGGCGCAGGTTTGCGCCAGGTCCAGCCGCGGCGGCGGGGGCGGTAGTGCTCCAGATCCTCCAGAATCCGCGCGATATCGATATTTTCATCCGGCGAAAGCCGATATTCGCTCATGGTTCGCCTCCAACCAGGCGCGCAGCCCGGTCCATGCCCTCCGGTTCAAGCAGCGCAAGCCCCGCCTCGCGGATTCCCTGCCCCGTATGCTTGGCATAGCGGTAGACCACGTTGCCCGCGCCGTGACCAAGCAGGCCTTTCTGCGCGCAACCCTCCACGATCGCCTTGGCCTCCAGCGAGCCAAAGCCCATCCGCAGCAGCACGCTGCGCTCGATGGCGGGCGAGGTGTTCTCCCGCGCAAGCTCCAGCAACGGATCGACGAGCTGCTCCGTCAGTGCCCAAAAACGCGCTTTGAGCGCCTCGTCGCTCAGCCCTTTGAGGTGTTCGTGTCTCGCTGCAAAATCATCTTCGCGTTTCGTCATACGCTCCTCCCACCATCGATCGAAAGATCGCTCTCGTCCAGTGCGCCGCGCACAAAGAGCGGATTCGTCTTTGTCTCCTCAGCAAGAAAGGCGATGTCTCCCTCCGTCGGCGCCTGCTTGACCGATCCCGCCGCGCGGCGGATCAGCGAGCGCCGCATGTGGTCGAGATCGGCATCGGCGGCGTGCAGCAAAGAAGGATGCGCCGGGAGCACGATGCTCTCGCCGGGCACCTCGTCCCGCGGGTCGCCGCGCGATACCCGGATTCCGTTTTGCCGCGCAAACGAAAGCTGCGCGCTGCCTTGCTTGCCCGCCCCGGTATACTCCGTCTCCTGCACGACAAGGACGGCGTCCTCGGGCTGCTCCTGCGCGAGCGAAATCGCGGCGGCGAGACTGGTGTTTCCCGCTGGGCCGCGCTCGATTCCCTCCAGCCGGGCGAGCAGCTCCGTGGTGTAGAACACCTCGCCCTGATTGACCGTCACATAGCGGTCCATATACCGCAGCGGGCGCGCGGCGCTGCGCGGCACGTCGCTGCGATCCGGCCAGGTGGAAAAAGGCATGCCAAAGCCGGTGTGGCCGGTCGTGAACGACTTTTTGTTGAACTGCCGGTCGCTCGCCATATGCAGCCCCGAAAGGTTGACGCTCGCAGCCACGACCTGCGGGTGACACCCCGCTTTGTTGAGCCCGCGCGCGGTGCCCGTTAGGTTTCCGCCACCCGCATTGGTGCAGACCACGACGTCCGGATCCCTGCCCAGTTGCGCGCGGCACTGCTCCGCCACCTCATAGCCCAGCGTCTCAATGCCCGCGATGCCAAACGCGGTGTAGAGCGAGGCGTTGAAATAGCCCGTGTCTTCGAGCATTCGCAGCACGGTATAAAACAGCTCCGGGCCGACCGAGAGCTGCACCACCTCCGCGCCGAGCGCCTCGCACTTGCGCGCTTTTTCAATGATCTCCGGCTGCCCGATGCCGCGCGAATCGTAGCACTCCTGCACGACGATGCACCTCAGCCCGCTCTTCGCGCAGCAGCTGGCCACCGCCGCGCCATAGTTTCCGCTGGTTGCGCAGAGCACGCCGGGATAGCCCATCCGCTTTGCGTGGTGGATGCTCGTCGCCGCGCGGCGCACCTTGAAGCTTCCGCTTGGATTTGCCGCCTCGTCCTTGATGAAGATGCGCGCGCCGCAGCCGTTTCCGCTGAGCTTGCGCGCAAACGCAGTGATGTTGCGAAGCTCGATCAGCGGCGTATTCCCGATCGCGTAGGCACGCTGTATCCCGATCACATCCGCGAGCGTATAGCCCGTGGACGCCATCATCCCCTCGTAGTCGAATGCGATGGAGCCGCTTTCAAAGCTGGCGTAGTCCACGCCGACCGCCGCGCGGATGATCTCGCCTCTGCGCGCCATCACCGCACCGTAGCTATGATCCAGCGTCATTTCACACCGCCTTCGAAAAGAAAAGCGACCGCCTCGTCCCCCGCCTGCTGCAGCTCCGGCACAAACGCGCCAAAGCTATGGCTGTAGTGCGGCGCTTCCTCCGCAAGCACGCCGGAGACAACCCGCCCCGTGCGCGTGGTTACGACTGCTTCACCGCCAAGCGGCGTGTCGTCGTGCAGATACCCCTTTGTCCATTGCTCCAGCGGAACGGCCCTCGTATCCGCAGGTACCGCCGCGGAGCGCTCCGCAGGCTGCAAAATCACGCTGTGAATCCGAACCCAATCGCCCTTCTTTGCCACGGAACCCACCTCGTTTTGCCTATTGAATTGTCGAAATCCTGAGAATAATTCAGAAAGATACAGCGCGAAGCTATCGCAGCAGGCCGTCCTCGACCCGCTCGCGCATATCACCCATGATCGCGTGCGGAATAGGCAGGTCGATCATCGTCTTCAGCCCCGGGCGTGCGTTGATCACATGCGGAATCATATTGACGCACATGGCGATGGTGCCAATGCCGCCGTCCACCTCCGGGCGAATCTGCATATGCACCGGAGGGGTTCCCTCCAGCGTGATGTAGTCGCCCGTATGCGTGCCGCCGAGCTCGGGCTCGATCTGCTGCGGGTGGATCATGTCGATCTTCACTTCATCCCCAACATACCCCTGCCCCGTCATGTTTACCCCCGCGACGCTGCCGCGCGCGGCAAAGCCGTAGGGCGATCTGCGGTCGATCTGCGTCAAAATCGGCTCCATCTGCTGTTCGAAGCGGTCGATTTTCCACCCGAGCGCCCCTGCGATCATTCCGACGCTCTCTGCAAAGCCGACATGTCCCGCCAACTCGCCTCTCTCCGCGCGCGCAGCAAACGCCTCCGGCGCTAAGCCCACCCCCTGCTCCTGCATCACGAGCGGACCAAAGGGCGAGAGCAAGTTGACGCGGCGGCAGGTGACTTTATCCACCCGCGTCATGCAGCCGGAGAGGCAGACGGCGAGCAGATCCATCATCAGCCCCGGGTTGATGCCGGTGCCGAGCGCGGTTACACCGTGCTCCTTGGCCACGCGGTCGATTTCCCCGGCCAGCGAAGGCTCCTTTGCGGCGGGAAAGCTCATCTCCTCCGCGGTGCTGATTGCGTTGACCCCGCGCGAAAGCACGCGGACGAGCTTTGGATACGCATCCCTGGTGAACGAATCCGTCGCCAAGATGCATACGTCCGCATGCCCGGGCGGGAGCGCTCTTTCGATATCGTCTGTCACGATCACGTCCGCGCGGTCCCCTCTCTCGGCCGCCAGCAGGTCAAAGATGCTCTTTCCGACCCGGTCCGCGCGCAGGTCGCAAACGCCCGTGATCTCCACGCCCGTCTTCTGCAGCAGCGCTCTGGCGACGCCGCCGCCCATTGCACCGAATCCCCAAATCGCCACCCGGATGTTGCGCATACCGTTCCTCCCGCCTGTTCGGCCAAGAAAGTTGAGCTGGTGTCGGTCTATGCTGTTATCTCGCTGTATGTCGGTAGATCAGTAGGAAAGCGCGCGCTTCGGAACGAAGAAGTCCTCCTGCTCCAGCCCAAGTTCGTCGATCATCTGCTCCGCGTATTGGAGATTGCCGATCTGCAGGCGGCTGTGGCAGTCGCTGCCCAGGGAGAACTTCAGCCCCGCCGCATGCGCGCGGCGCAGCATCTCCACACCGGGCACGCGCCACAGGCCGGAGATCTCGAGCGCGACATCGTATGCTTTGCACAGCCCGATGACCGCGTCCTCCCACTGGGTCAGAAACTTGGTTCCGTAGAGCTCGTCGCAGGGCGGCAGCACGGTTGCATGCCCAAGAATCTCCACGCGCTGGGTGGAGAAGGTCTTTTCGATCATCTGTATGATATAAGCCAGATAGTAGCGGTTCATGTCCGAGGAGTAGTTTTTCTCATACAGCTCGGTAAAGCCGGAGCGGCGCGAAAAATACTGCCCCAACGGCACAAACCCGCCCCTTCCATCCGGCATGTTGTGAACGCTCGCGATGATATAGTCCAACTCGTCGTCCAGCGAATCCGGCAGGTTGAAGCGGTGCTCCATGTTGACCTCGGCTCCGCGATAGACGGAGAAGCGCTGCAAAACCTCGATATAGCGCTTCACGTCATTGAGCGTATAGATGCCGCAGCAAAAGAGATGATCGGAAACGCCAAGGATATGCCCTTGCGCGTGTTCTACCTCGACGAGCTCTTCGATGCTCGCCTGACCGTCGGACATATTGGTATGGGTGTGCAAGTCGTAGAGCTGCATGCCGTCCTCCAAGAGCGGATTTTTGCGCAAAAGGCGCGGCTTTGTTTTGCATAAAACCGCTCAATGCTCATACAATATACCATGAAACCGCGCGCAAAAACAAGGGTGCCCCACCGCGTTTTGACACCGAAGTATACAAAAAAGCCCGCGTATCCGGCGGGCGCAGCGTGCAAAAAGGCACTGGAAAGGTCGATCGCCAAAGGCGTTTTTCAACAGAAACCGGTCGTATGCTTGCTCTATTCTTTGCCGTAGCAATGGCGAATCAGCTCCGCAGCCACGCTGACCGCGATCTCGGCGGGCGTCTCGGCGCCGATGGCTAGCCCAATCGGCGCGTGCAGCCGCGAAAGCTCTGCCTCGTTCAGGCCGTCCGCCCGCAGCCGCTCCTTCGTCAGCGCGATCTTTTTCCTGCTGCCGATGCAGCCGATATAGTCCGCCTGCGAGCGCAGCAGCCAGCGAAGGATCTCATAATCCGTCTCATGCCCGCGGGACATAACGATCGCGTGGTCCCGCCGCGTCAGCTGCAGCTGCGCCTCCGCACGCGCATAGCCGCAGTGCAGCACACGCTCCGCCGCGGGAAACAGTTCCGGACGCGCAAACTCCGCACGATCCTCCGCCACCCAGACGCGATAGTCCAGCAACCCGAGTTGCCGCGCCATACATTGCGCCACATGCCCGCCGCCGAGGATGACGACGCGCGGCGCGCGCAGCAGCGGTTCGATAAACCAACGCGGCCCGTCGCCCGTCAGCACGGCCGCACTCGGCGGGCAGGCTATGCCGCAGTCCAGGCAGAGCCCATGCGCATACCGCACGGCGGACTCCGGCGCACCCCCCTCCGCCATCCGGCAGGTCAGGTATGCGTCCTCCCCGGAATCGAGCGCGCGGCGCATATCCGCCGCGAGCGCTTGCCCTGCCTCACCCGCAAACCATCGGAACAGAATGGTAACGCCGCCGGAGTAGGCCTGCTTGTCGTCGGCATGGATCTCATAGCGACGCAGCGCGCATGCCTCCTGACCGAGCAGCTCCAGCGCGTCGCACCTGACGCGGTACTCCATGGAACCGCCGCCCACCGTGCCCGTCTGCCCGCCTGCAGCAAAGACGACCATCGCGGTTCCGGCGCCGCGCGGCGCACTGCCATCCTGCTCCAGAATCGTTGCAAGCATACAGCGGCGGCCTGCGTCAAGCTCGGCCTCGATGGCCGCGATCAACTGCTGATCCATTTGCGCCCTCCGAATCGATTCAGATGCTCAGCTTCTTCAGCGCGGGGTTTGCCGCGTCGAATACGATCATACCGAGTTTTCTCCGCTCGCAAAGCTCCAGCGGCAGCGCGGCGTCCCCACCGGCACGCAGCAGGCCGTCCAGCGCATCGTCCGCAACCGCGCGGCCTTGCTCGGCGAGGAAATACGCCTTCGCCTCCTCGCGCGAGAAAAATGGCTGCACGTGCTCCTGCTCAAGCGGTTCGTAAACAAACGGCACGCCCGCACGTTTGAGCATATCCGTCAGCTCGCGGATATCCGCTTCGCCCTGCGCCGTCTCCCGCGAAAGCAGCAGAAATGTCTTTGCGCGCGAAAGCTCGCGCACGATCGGCAGCACCCGCTCCGCTCCGCCGATCTCGTAGAGCACCAGCGCGTCGTAGAGCTTATCCGGCGAATAGGCGAGCACGTCTCCCAGAATCGCAACCACGTTGTGCGGGCATCGCGCGCGCAGCGCGGCAACCGCCTTTGGATCCTTTTCGATCACCGTGACCTGCTCCACATGGTACGAAAGCCACACCGCGAGATCCCCGAGCCCGCCGCCCGCGTTAAAAACCCGCGCGGATGGCGGCAGGTAGGCCGAGATATGCTCTGCGATCCAATAGTACAGCTTGCTCCTTTTCGACGCGTCGCCCGCCCAGCGGATCTGCGCGTCCGTCCAACCAAAATCTCCCACGAATCCCCGTTTCTCCCGTCGTCGTTTGTTCTCTGCGCTCCGACGCGCTATTGCCGCAGCGTATTCTCCTCGCCGCAGGCCTCCATCAGCTCGGCGTAGCGAAAGCACGCGTGCTCATGCTCGTTGACAATGCCCGCAGCCTGCAAGAAGGAATGGATCGTCACCGAGCCTGCGTAGCGTATGCCACGCCGCTTCATATCCGACGAGATGTGATCGGACAGCGGGCTTGTCGCGCGAGGCGTCCCGGCCGGACTGAGCACGACTTTCCCGCCGGAGAAGCCCCACAGATAGCCGCAAAACGAACCAAACTCCCGCCGGAGCTCGAGCACGATCTTCGCATTGTGCACCGCGGCCGTAATCTTCCCGCGGCTGCGGATGATGCCCGCATCGCACATCAGCGCTTCGATCTTTTCCGCTCCGTATGCGGCGATCTTGTCCACGTCGAAGCCATCGAACGCAGCACGGAACGCTTCGCGTTTTTTCAACAGTGTGATCCACGAAAGCCCCGCCTGAAACAGCTCCAGCAAAAACAGCTCGTACATCGCCTGGTCATCCCGAATCGGCGTGCCCCACTCCAAATCGTGATACGCGCAATAGAGCGCGCTGTCCTCCCTGACCCAGAAGCACCGGTTGATCCGTTCCACGCCGCGCGCCCGCCTTTCCCCGTCTGTTGTCGTAAAGCAGTAACGATTATACCACACCGCGCAGGCTCTGCGCAAAAAACACCGCCGCGTTTTCGGTTCGCGGCGGCGTTGAAGCATCCGGCTCGTCGCCCGTCAGCCCATGGGTGCGGGCGTCGGCGTTGCGTAGGGCGCGTTGGAGCCTATTATCGGGCCATCCCCCGACGAACTGCCATAGTACCTGTAGTTGAACTCGTCCTGCAGCTCATTCCACTGCTGCAGGATCTCCAGCAACCGCGCCTGATCCTCCGCCGCAAACGTGCGGTAGCAAGGGTTGTACGAAGTGATCGCTCCGCTCACGCCGCCGTAGACGATGCTGCCGTCGCTTACGTAGTAGATGCTGCCGCCGGAGACAAACGTCTCCTTTTCATTCGTCGCCATCTGCTCGGCAAGGATCTCCGCGCCATAGTACGTCCCGTCGTCCTTATGCACGCGTCCGCTCCAGTTTGTGTAGACGCAAAGCGCGTTCGGGTCGATGGTCGGTTCACTGCGCAGCAGCAGGGAAACAAGCTCTTCCATCAGCGGCTGGAGCTGCTCTTTGAGCTCGTCCGTCCCATCGCCCATCGAGCTGCTGAAGTAGAACGAAGCCACCTGTTTCGTCCCGTCGGACATCGGCACGTTATAAAACGTCATGTCGAAGTTGAAGTAATCCATCTCGTCGGTCAGGGTAGCGGACTTTTTGAGCATCTGCTGCATCAGGTCGAGATACTCTCCCTTGCTGCGGCTGTTTTGGTAGCTCATCCAGGCCGACGCCGTTTTCGGCATGCCACGGCGGATGTTGTAGTAGTCCGAAAACCGCGTCATTCCGATATAGCCGCTTGCCGTGATCGATCCGAAGATCTGCTCGTCGTCCACGTTGTACTGCACCAGCGGGTCGTAGTAAGTATATCTTCCGTTTGCAGGATAATCCGCCGTCGGCAGTTCCTCGTAAAACGCACTCAGCACGCGGCTGCCGGCTGCGTACCCACCCTTATAGGGGTCGTCCCCCTGCAGATAGCACACGGCGCTCTGTGGCGGCAGCGAGCGGATCGCCTCTTCAAACGCGCTGTTTTGCAAGCTATAGGTCAAAAGCGTATTCTGGTTGAGGAAGGTCAGCACGCGGCTGACCGTCCTGCCGTTTTTTAAAACGAACTTCACCGGCTGCGTTTCGAGCAGATAACCCGCCTCGTAGTCGTAGGAATAGTTCAGGTAGCCGGACGTGCGGATCGTAGAGACGTTGTCCTGCAGCGTATCCACCGCATACTGTATGACGTCGTCCTGCGTAAAACGCACCTGCGACACCCGATACTCCTGATATGAGATCGACTCCGAGCCGCGGCTTCCACCCGTAAACTGAACGTAGGCTACGTCCTGCGCGCTCGGAACATAGTTCTGCATGGCGGACGCCGCGCCAAGCGTTCCGTAATAGCCCGCCACGCCGACGGCCAGCGGCACGAGCAGCCACGGCAGCGAGAGCAGCACCTTCCTCGTGGATCGCAGCGCGACGCCTTGGTAGATCAGATAGACGCCCGCGGCCACCCCCGCCACGACGGGGAACCCGACGTTGCGTTGCTTGACGATACCGGAGGCAAACAGCATCACGATCGGTATCACGGCGGCACAGGCAAACCCGGTCTGCAACGCGACGTTCTTTGCGCCGTGCTCAGCGAGCTCGGAGGGCCTGCGCGCAAAGAGCACGCGCGCTAGAAACAGCTCGGCTCCTGCCAGCAGTGCGGAGTAGAGCATGTTGAACGGCGAATAGAGCGTCTGGCGCAGCATCGGCCGAAGCAACTGCGCAAGCTGACCCGTGGCGATATTGGTAACCGGTGTGAGATACCACGGCAGATCGAGCCAGCCGATGATCTGCGCATTGGCGACGATGCCGCGCGCGACGGAAAACTGCACAAAGCGCAGCAGGCCGAATACGAGCACCGTCAGCCCGAGCCCGGTGAGCGCCGTGCCCGTCAGGCTCATGGCGATCGCCGCGGCGGCAAATACCAGCAGGGCCGCTATCGTAAAGAACGGCACCGCAACGAGCGCGTAGAGCTGCACAAACGGCGTTTTGGTCAGGGTGAAGATGATGACGGTCAGCAGCACGCTGCCGAGCACCGTCGACACGATCCAGGTCAGCGCCCCGAGTGTAATCGCCCAAAAGAGCTTCCGGCGCGATACCGGCAGGCTGTGATAATAGTCGCTGTCCGCGCGCTTATTGAGGAAAGAGAACCCGTCCATCGCCAGCGCGACGCCGCCGATATAGACAAATGCGATCAGCGGGCTGAACATGTTTGTCACGCTCGGCACATTGGCATGGCTCACAGCGGTGCAATATTGGATGGAAACGATCGCACTCGCCACCATGCTCAGCGCAAAGAGAATCAGTCCGACGCGCGCAATCCTACGGCTGGACTCAAGATACGGCTTCATACGCGTTCGCCTCCTTTCAGGGCCGGGGCTTCAAATGAGTAGCCCAGCGCCTCCATCTCATACAGGAATACCTCCTCCAGCGTCAGCGGGAGGATTTCGAGCAGCAGCGGGCTCTGCGCCGCAATGACCGCCTTTGACTTGGCGCTATCCCCGCGGATGATCATGTTCGCCACGCTGCCCTGCTTGACAAAGGAGAGGATCTCCAGCCCGTCGAAGTGCGTGCGGTCGTAGTCCTCCAAAAAGGCGACCTGCACCTTGAAGAGCGAGGTCTTGAGGTTTTGCACGTCGCTTTCAAACACGATGCCGCCCTGATACAGAAGCGCGAGTTGGTCGCAGGTGTCCTCCAGTTCCCGCAGGCTGTGGCTCGTGACCACGGCCGTGCAGCCGCGCTGCAGCACGTCGTCGTAGAGCATGCCTTTGACGAGATTGCGCATGACGGGATCCAGCCCGTCAAACGTCTCGTCGAAAAACACATAGTCCGTCATGGATGCCAGCGCGAGTATCGTCGCCGCCTGCCTGCGCATCCCTTTCGAAAACGTGTTCAGCTGGCGCGCGCGCTCCAGTTTAAACGCATCGCAAAGCTCGGCGAAGCGCTCGTTTGAAAACTGCGGATACATGGATTCATACAGCAACGCCATGCGGTTGAGATTGCTCTGCGGCAAAAAATACAGCTCGTCCGGCACGAAGACACAGTGCGCCTTCACGGCGGGGTTGTCAAACACCTCTCCGCCGTTGATGGAGATATGCCCGCCGTCCGGCTGGTAGATGCCGTTGCAGAGCCGTAAAAACGTGCTCTTGCCCGCGCCGTTTGCCCCAACGAGGCCGTAGATACATCCCTGCGGGATGTTGCAATCGAGATTGACGAGCGCTTCCACGTTCCCAAAGCGCTTGGTCAGTTTACGCGCTTTTATCATGGCTTGATTTCCTTTCCATAGGCAGCGTTGACCGATTCCTGTACCCGCTCAAACGGCATGCCAGCCGCGCAGAGCTCCTCCGCGATGCGGCGGATCTCATCCAGCCGCTCCTTGAGCCCTTCCCCGACGATGCGGGCCGCGTCCGCGGTGACAAACCTGCCGTTTCCGGGCGCGCTGACGCAAAGCCCCCGACGCTCCAGTTCGCTGTACGCCTTTTGCAACGTATTGGGATTGACCGAGAGCTCCTGCGAAAGCATCCGCACGGAAGGAAGCTGGTCGCCTTCCTTTAGGATGCCGGAAGCGATCAGCCGCTGTGTCTGGTCGATGATTTGTTCGTAGATCGGCGTACGTCCGAACCGGTCAATTTGGAACATCGCGCTGCCTCCTTTGCGAGGATTGGTGTACTATCCGTTATAGTACACTTGAATATTACTTCGGATTCCGCAGATTGTCAAGTGCAAATGATCAATTTTGCCGTAGATATACGGCTTTTGCCGGCGATCGGGCAATCCGCGGTATTCGGCATTTTTTACCGCTGTATTTCGCGGATGCGCCGTGATAAAATGTCTGCTATGGGAGCGATATTCAATCAGGATCCAAACGAAGGCTGGGAGCCTGCCGATTCACCGGCGCAGCGCACGGCAAAGCGCAGGGAGCGTATCACGATCGTGGTGCTGCTCGTCGTGCTGCTCGCCGTGTTTTCCATCCTCTTTATGCTGTTGCGCCGGTCCTTCACCGGCGAGGCGGCCGCGCCCTCCCTCTCGCCCGTGCCGGCTGCAGCCGTCTCCGGCGAATCCGCCGGCGCCGGCGCGCCGACATCCGCGCCCGACAGCGGACTGCTGGTCTCCTTTTTGGATGTCGGCCAGGGGGACAGCGCATTTTTACGCTCGCCTTCCGGCAAGACGATGTTGATCGATGGCGGGCCCGAGAGCGCGTTCCCCGTGATCGACCGCTATCTCACCGCGCTTAACGTCGCCGGGCTGGACGTGGTCGTCGCCTCGCATCTGCATGCGGACCACATCGGCGGATTGATTCAGGTGGTGGACGCCTACCCAATCGGAGATTTTTACTACCCGCCGTTTGCGGCGGAGAGCGAAACGTATTTTGCGCTGCTCGACGCGCTTTCGGAAAGCCAGGCAACGGTACATCAGCCGCTCGCTGGGGTCGACACGCTGATCGCGTGGGACGATCGGGTCGAGGTGCGCATCCTCTCGCCGTACGACACCGTCTACGACGACTTCAACGACACGAGCTACATCATCCGCGTCTCCTACGGCAACACGGCCGTGCTGTTCACGGGAGACGCGACCAAGCTCGCCGAGAAGCTCGCGCTCAAAGCGCAGCCAAACCACTATTTCCGCGCGGATGTGCTCAAGATCTCGCACCACGGCTCTGCGGACGCAACATATGATAAGTTTCTCGACGCGGTTTCCCCCGCCATCGCCGTCATCAGCGTCGGCGCGGGCAACAGCTACGGCCACCCGCACCAGTCGCTGCTGGATCGCCTCAGCGAGCGCGGCATCACCGTCTACCGGACGGATGAGGACGGAACCGTCACGCTGCTGCTTGACGGAACGAGCGTCTCGGTGATAAACTAGATCATCATAATCAGGCTATGAAGGGGAAAAGGCCTCGTCACGCGCCAAAGAGAGTACCGTCGCCGGTTGAAAGCGGTATGCGCAGGACAGGACACCAAGTTCGCCCCGGAGCCTTGCCGGTGAACAGCGCGGGGCGCTCTGTAGCCGGCGACGGGCCCGCCCGATACAGCGGAATCGAGGCTTGCCCGGCCAATGCACCGGGCGGGCAAACGAGGGTGGTACCACGGCGCGATTCGTCCCTTTTCGGCGAATTGCGCCTTTTGTTTGGCGCACACAGAGCATGTACAGGCACAAGGAGGAGAATACAAACATGGGTATGATGGAGTCTCTCGCGCAGCTGCGCGAGGAAGCCGAGGCAAAGCTCAAGAGCTGCCAGTCTTCCGAGGAGCTGGAGCAGCAGCTGGTAGACGTGCTCGGCCGAAATGGCTCGCTGACGGCGATCCTGCGCACGATGGGCAAACTCGAAAGCAGCGAGCGCGCCAGCGTCGGCGCGTTTGCCAACAAGGTCAAGACCGCGCTGGAGGCGGTCGTCTCCGAAAAGCGCGCGGCGCTCGGCGAGATCGCCAAGCAGCGCCGCTTTGCCGCGGAGGCGCTGGACGTCACCGCGCCAGGGCAGCTTCCTGCGCCGCTCGGCCGCCTGCACCCGATGACGCAAACCTACCGGCTGATCCGGGATGCGCTGGTCGGCATGGGCTTCTCGATGTTCGACGGACCGGAGATCGAGCTGGACGACAACAACTTCACCCTGCTGAACCTGCCGAAGGACCACCCCGCGCGGGATATGCAGGATACGTTTTACATCAATGAAAACGTTGTGCTGCGCACGCACACTTCCCCCTGCGAGATCCGCGCGCTGACCTCACTCACGCCGCCGTTTCGGCTGCTGATGCCCGGTCGCGTCTTCCGCGTAGACGAAGTGGACGCGAGCCACTCCCCCGTGTTTCACCAGATCGAGGGCTTTGTGGTGGACAAAGGGCTGACACTGGGCGATCTCAAGGGCATCCTCGACGCGTTTGTGCATGCCGTGTTCGGCGAGGACGTGAAAACCCGGCTGCGCCCGAGCTACTTTCCGTTTACGGAGCCTTCGGCGGAGCTGGATGTCTCCTGCTCCATCTGCGGCGGTAAGGGCTGCCGCGTATGCAAGGGCACGGGCTGGATCGAGATCCTCGGCTGCGGCGTGACCAACCCGCACGAGATCGCCAACTGCGGCTATGACCCCAAGGTTTGGACGGGGCTTGCGTTTGGCCTCGGCGTGGATCGCATGGCAAACCTCAAGTTTGGCATCAACGACATCCGCCTCGAGTACGAAAACGACGCGCGCTTCCTGCGCCAGTTCTAAGGGAGGGAACCGAATATGAAACTGCCAAAGAAGTGGCTCTGCGAATACGTAGACTTCAACGTGACCAACGCGGAATTCATCGAGAAGATGATGTGGCGCGGCTTCGAGTGCGCGGGCGTGGAAAAAGAGCTCGCGGGCGTGGAGGGCGTCGTCGTCGGTCGCGTGCTCTCCGTGATCCGGCACGAAAACTCCGACCACCTGCATATCTGCCAAGTGGATATCGCAAGCGCGGTGCTCACCATCGTCACCGGCGCGGACAACGTCTTCTCCGGCGCGCTGGTGCCCGTTGCGGTCGTTGGCGCAAAGCTTGGCGGGCGGGAGATGGCCCCCGTCAACATGCGCGGGGTTATGAGCTACGGCATGCTCTGCTCCGGCGAGGAACTGGGGCTGACGGATGCGGACTACCCCGGCAGCGGGGTGCACGGCATCCTGATTCTGCAGGAAGAGCATCCGCTCGGCCAACCGATCGAGACGGCGCTGGGCTTCGACGACGATATCTTCGAGTTTGAACTCACGCCGAACCGGCCGGACTGCATCGGCATCATCGGCATGTGTCGCGAGGCGGCGGCGGCGCTCAGGCAGCCGTTTTCCGAGCCGCAGATCAACCCGGTCAAAGGTACGGCAAGCGCGGCGGACTACGCACGCGTTTCCATCGAAAACTACGACCTCTGCCCGCGCTATACCGCCCGCGTGGTGAAGGATATCGTCATCGAACCGTCTCCCGCCTGGATGCAGCGAAAGCTCAGGGCGGTCGGCATGCGGCCCATCAACAACATCGTGGATATCACAAACTATGTGCTCGTGGAGTACGGGCACCCGATGCACGCCTTCGACCTGGCCTGCATCCAGGGCAGCCACATCATCGTGCGCAACGCGCATGAGGGCGAAGTCGTCACCACGCTGGATCAGCGCGAGCGCGCGGTCTCGCCGGATATGCTGCTGATTGCGGACGAGAGCCGCGGCGTCGGCATCGCGGGCGTGATGGGCGGACTGAACTCCGAGATCACGGCGCAGACGCAGGCCGTGCTATTTGAGTCCGCCGTGTTCAAGGGCAGCAATATCCGCGCAACGGCACGAAAACTGCGGCACGTCACCGACGCGGCAAGCCGCTTCATCAAAGGCGTGGAGCCCGTGAACGCGGAGCTTGCGCTGCAGCGCGCCATCGAACTCGTAGCCGAACTGAAAGCGGGCACCGTCGTAGGCGAGATGATCGACGTGCGAAAGGAAAAACCCTCCGAGCGCGAGATCACCGTCAGCGTAGATCACATCAACGCCTTGCTGGCGCTCGACCTCTCCGCGCGCCAGATGGCAGATATGCTCTCCACCATCTCCATCCATGCGCGGCCGTCGCCGGGCGGGCTGCACGTAACCATTCCACACTTCCGCACGGATATCGAAAGCGGCATCGAGGCGGATTGGGATATCGCCGAGGAGATCGCGCGTATCTACGGCTACTACAACATCAAGCCAACGCTCATGCGGGGCGATACCTTCCGCGGGCGCGTCAACGAACTCTTTTTGCTCGAGGATACCGCAAAGGATACGCTCGTTTCACTGGGGCTGTATGAGATGTATAACTACAACTTTACAAGCCCTGCCGTCTTCGACGCGCTGCTGCTGCCCACAAATAGCGAGCTGCGAAAGGCCGTTCGCATCCTCAACCCCTTCGGCGAGGACCAGAGTCTCATGCGCACCACGCTGATCCCCGGCATGCTGGACTCCCTCGTGCGAAACGCAAACCGTAAGAGCGGGCACCTGCGTTTCTTCGAGGTGGGCAACACGCATGTGGACACCGGCGCAGAACTGCCGGAGGAACGCAAGAAGATCGGCATCATCCTTGGCGGCGACGGCGCGGATTTCTATCTGCTCAAGGGCATGCTAGAGGAGCTGTTCCGCGTGCTTGGCCTGCAGGGCACCGTCTGCCAAAGGAGTGATGCAAGCTACCTGCAACCCGGCCGCGCTGCGGAGATTCTCTCCTCCTCCGGCGCATCCCTGGGCGTGTTTGGCGAGCTGCATCCGGATGTGGCGGCCGCCTGGAAGGCCGATGGGCGCGTCTGCATCGCCGAACTGTGCTTCTCCGCGCTTGCGGAGTGCCACAGCACGGGCAAGCGCTTTGAGCCGCTGCCCCGTTTCCCGGCGGCAGAGCGCGACCTTGCTGTCGTTGTGGACTCCAGCATGGAATCCGCCGTGCTCAAGCGCATCATCGAGACCGCTCCCGCAGGTGTCATCATCTCCGACGTGCGGTTGTTTGACACCTACGCGGGCCTCGGTATCCCCGCAGGCAAGAAGAGTCTCGCGTTTTCGTTTTCTCTGCGCGCGGAGGATCACACCCTTTCGGATGAGGAGATCAAGCGCGGTATGGACGCGATCATCGACGCGCTCAAGGCATGCGGCGCGCCGCTGCGCGCGTAGCGTCCGCTCGGCTCCGACAGCCTTCCTATGCCCGGCGTGCAGCGAGGCTTGTGCGCCGGGTTTTATGTTTTTTCGCGCCCGGGATGGAATCCTGCGCATCCACCTGTGCGTTTTTGCGATCTCTGTTGAAAAACGTGCGCAGCATGCCGTATACTGGTGCTGAAGAACGGATATCGCTCGCCTTCGGCGACGGATGGGAGGAGCAAACCATGCCATTTTGCGAAAACTGCGGAAAACCCGTTTATGCGCTGGACAAGACCTGCTCCAACTGCGGCACGCCTGTGCCACAGGCCACGCAGGCCGCGCCGCCACTGCCGCCGACGGCGCAAGCGGTCGATGCGGAGCCCGCGGCAAACTCGCCCTATGCCGTACTCGGCAGTTGGGGCTTCGTCGGCTCGATTCTGCTGCTCGGGCTGCCCATCGCGGGGTTTATCCTCGCCATCGTCTGGGCATCCGGCGGAACCTACAACCTCAACCGCCGCAATCTCGCACGCGCATACCTCATCCTGCTTGGGCTTGCAATTGCACTTTATCTGGTCATTTTGATCGGCATAATCGTACTCGGCGGAACGATCGGTTCTCTGACCAATTGGAATGCTTGAGCACGATGAACACCCCGCAGCTGGGCGGATACATCGCGTGACGAACGCGTAAACAAAACAACGACGGAGGACAAATCCATGGCATACTGTTCCAAGTGCGGCTCACAGCTCAACGATGGCGACAAAGCCTGCGGCAACTGCGGAGAACCGGTTCCCGGCGCGGTGCGCAGCAGCGGCTCGGCCAGCTCAAATCAGACGCTGATGGGCATCCTTGCCTATCTCGGCGTATTCGCGCTGATTCCCTATCTGGTCAAAGACCAAACGCCCTTCGTGCGCGCCCACGCCGTGCGCGGCATGAACCTGCTGCTTCTGGAGGTCATTGCAGTTGTCGCGGCCGGCATCTTTTCCTGGATTCCGGTGCTTGGCGACATCCTCAGCGGGCTGGTCGGGCTGGCGAGCTTCGTGCTCTCGTTGATCGGCATCATCAACGTCGCCAACAAGGACGATAAAGACCTGCCGTTTATCGGCACGATCCGGTTGATCAAAAACTGAGCCTGTGTAATGAGCGCTTCGGAGGAAGATGCGGCGAGCCGCTTTTGCAGGCCAGCCGCGGCGAAAACATGGAAACACTGATTCGAAACTGCATGATCTACGATGGAACCGGCGCTCCCCCGTTCATGGGCAGCGTCGGTTTTGAGCATGGCTGCATCCGCGTCTTTCGCGGCGGCGAACTGCCGCAGGCGGCAGAGACAATCGAAGCAAGCGGCCTCGCGCTCCTGCCGGGGTTTGTAGATGCGCATTCGCACGGCGACCTGACGCTCGTCAGCCCCTACGCAACGCTGAGCAAGCTCAACCAGGGCATCACGACGCAGATTGCGGGACAATGCGGCGTGTCCCTCTTCCCGGCGGATGCCACGGCCGGCGCGCAGTTTTCGCGGTTTATCTCGGGCATCGCGCCCCATCCGGATCTGCCGGACGATCTCGGCGTGCTAGACGGCATGGCGGGGTTCTCGCGCTGGATGGAAGGGCTGAAAAACCCGATCACAACAAAGAGCTTTGTCGGCCACGGTACGCTGCGTCTCTGGGCGATGGGCTACAAAAACCGCAAGCCGGATGCGGCGCAACTGCAACGCATGAAGGACATGCTGCGCCGTTGCATCCGCGCAGGTGCGCTCGGCCTCTCCACCGGGCAGGTCTACGCGCCGAGCTGCTATGCGGACAACAAAGAGATCCTCGCTCTGCTACACGTGCTGCACGAGGAGGGCGGTATCTACGCCAACCATTCCCGCAACGAAGGCGACCGCGTGATCGAAGCGCGCGCCGAAACCATGCAGCTGGCCATTGAGGCGGACGTTCCGCTCTGCGTGTCGCATCTCAAAGCCGCCGGGCGGCAAAACTGGGGCAAGCCACACGAATTGCTCACCCAACTTGACCGCGCAGTGGAAAACGGCCTGCGCGCCATGGTCGATAGCTATCCTTACACGGCAGGCTGCACGTCGCTAAACGTCTCCATTCCGCCGCGCTATTTCACCGACGGTATGCGTGGACTGATCACCGCGCTGAAAAACCCACAGCAGCGGGCGATGATCCGCGAGGAGATCGGCCGGATCAGCGACTATGACAACTATGTCTACAACTGCGGCGGCTTCGGCGGTGTCTTCGTCGCAAGCTGTCCAATCGACCGGCGCGCGGAGGGCATGTTCATCTCCGAGTATGCAAAGCAGGCCGGTATGGACCCCTTTGACGCGTATTGTGATATACTGATACAAAATGGCGGGCTTGGACTCGGCATCTATTTTCACATGAGCGAGACGGATGTGATCGAGATCCTCACCCACCCGCTTTGCGTGCTCGGCACCGACGGGCTAATCGGCAAGGCGGGCGAAAATCCGCATCCGCGTGCATTCGGCAGCACTGCGCACGCTTATGATCTGCTGGTACGCAAAGGACGGCTGCTTACGCCGGAGGCGATGATCCGCAAGATGAGCGGTCAAGCCGCGGAATTTCTCGGACTGTCGCGCAAAGGACGCATTCAAGACGGCATAGACGCCGACGCGCTTCTGGTCGATTTGAACTCGTTTTTCGATGCCGCGACCTATCGCTGCGGCAGCGCACTGACGCAGGGCATCGAGCGGATCTGGATCGGAGGCAGGCAGATAGACTTACCACAAATATAACTGCACCCCCGCTTGCAGGAACGGAGGAACCCCATGGAATTCATATACCTCGTCGGCGGCGCCGCCATCGACATTACCGGTAAACCCGACAGCATTTGCCGCGAACGAGACAGCAATCTCGGGCGCGTGAATATCCGCGTCGGCGGCGTGGGCCACAACATTGCCAGGCATCTGGCCGCGCTCGGCTACCATACGGAGCTTGTGAGCGCTATCGGCTCCGGCTTCCACGCAGGCATGGTGCGCGAAAGCTGCCGCAAGGCAAACGTTTCGCTCACGTACACCTATGCGGCGACCGAGCATACGGGCACCTATATCGGCATTTTCGATGAAGACGGCGACATGCTCGTAGGCATCAGCGATATGTCTGTGCTGGATCATCTCACGCCAGAGTATCTCGGAACGTTGCTGCCGCAGATGAATACCGCGCGCATGTGTGTCATAGACGGTAACCTTTCTCCCGAGTCGCTGCGGTTTCTCTGCGAAAACGTGACCGCGCCTCTATTTTACGACCCCGTTAGCTGCGCAAAGGCCAAGCGCATCGGCAGCAGCATCGGCCGCTGCTACGCCATCAAACCAAACCGCTTCGAAGCGGGCTTTCTCTCGGGCAAGTCCTGCGATACGCTACGCGGCATCTATCGTGCCTCCGACTGGTTTTTAGAGCAGGGTGTCCGGCGCGTATTTATCGATCTTGCGGAGGAAGGCGTCTATTGGGCTGACTCGGAAGGCTGCGGCGTCATCCCGGTTCAGGAAAGGCCTGTTACGGATACTTCCGGCGCAGGAGACGCGATGAGCGCAGCCATTATAGACGGCTGTGTACAGGGCTTGCCCGCTGAAGAGTGCGCGCGCCTTGGCGCAATCAGCGCCGAACGCTTTCTCTTGGAAAAGTAATGCAATAGAAGTGTTCGGATGTAAAAAGCGAAGGCCGTTTGCATCTAACGCACAAAAAGCTCTGCGGTTGCAGTCGCTCTAGGCTTGTCAAGCGCCGAACCCCTCAGTCCATAAACCCAGCTGCGACGTTGGCTCCGCTCAAGACCGCGCTTGGCGCACGCACCAAATTCGCGTGCAGATGGCGGCGATCGGCCACCCGGTTGTCGGAGATGACAAATACGGCGACCGCGTCTTCAACAAACAGCGGAAAAAGCGGACGCAGCAGCTCCTCGCCAAGCG